>JBDMZA010000541.1:0-2547 GCA_039770155.1 Clostridiales bacterium | reverse complement strand
TTTCCAACCAGTAAAACTACTTTTTGGAGTTATAGATATATCAGATTCTAAATATGGACCATAGGTACCAGGTCTGTCATTATCTGTGTTCTGTGGTATGATGATTTCCTTTTGCAAGTTAGAAACTAATTCAGAAGAAGTTGTATGACTAATTTGACTTAAATCTTTATCATTGGTAGAAGAGATATATATGTATATGCATCTTTCAATTTTTCGAGCTGTATTTTTATCAACAGATTCTTTTGATTTATTTGCCAGTGTTAAGTAGGATAGTATCGAAACAGAAAGTAAAATACTTATAATTGCTATTGTTAATAATAATTCTATAAGAGTAAAACCTTTGGGAGAATTTTTTTTAGACAGAGCTAACTTTTTTATCATAAAAACGACAACTCCAAATCTTTTAATTATTATAGAAAATTTAGATTATTTGTTTTGACAATTAGTATAAATGATTATTATAATAATTAATTATAACATATAGGAGCAAATAGCTTCAACTAAGAATTTTGATAATGTGATATTATTTTTTAGTAAAAAGCAGATTTTTTATAGATAGTTGGATATAATTTATTATAATTAAGAAGATATAAAATACATCTGATGTTAATTGATAATTATTTTATATACTCATTTGAAGGGGGAGATTAATTTGGAGAAGTTTACAATTCCAATTTTTGTAGTTTTCTTATTGATAGTTTTAATATTATTATCAATAATTCCTGTTAATGGTGGTTATTCGTATGAAGGGTTTAATTATTCTTATGCCTTGAATGATTCATTGTCTTTTTTTGATGCTAACAGATGTGGATCAGATGTTGAATCAAATAATAAATATAAATGGAGAGTAAATTGTCATGAGACTGATGGTAGTGATATTGGAATGGATTTAACAGGTGGTTTCCATGATGATGGTGATTTTAATAAGACTGGTATATTACAATCGTATTCAGCGTCAATTATTGGTTGGTCATATTATGAATATGGTGATGTTTTTATAAATACAGGAAATGATGAAAAAGTGCTTGATACTCTTAAACGATTTACAGATTACTTTATAAAATGTAATCAAGAGAATGGTTCATATATTTGCGATGTGACTTCTAAGGAAGATTCAGCAAATCAAGATAGTGAAAAAAAGGTCTGGATTGACGATTCAAGTGACAGTAGAAATAGGGAGATAACAAGAAAAGCAGATAATGAAAATCCTGCATCAGAGGTCTTAGGACTTACTGCTTCATCACTTTATTTAATGAGCAAAAATTATAGATCAAAAGATTCTGAATATGCAGATAAATGTTGGGATACAGCTGAAGAATTATTTACTATGGCAAAGCAAAATGAGGGACTTATTTATAAAGATGGTCCATATAAAACTACATCATATTATGATGACCTTGCATGGGCGGCAACTTGTAAGTATTTGGCTGAGCCTGATGAGGCTACAATTAACGAAGCTGATAGTTATATAAAAAAAGCAATTCAAGAAGGAATTAATTTTGAAGATAAAAGAGTAATGTATTGGGATGATGTTTATTTACCTGCAATCTTATTAATATCTGATATAAAAAAAGATGATAAATATAAAAATATTATTAAAAGTAATATTTCATTTTGGAAAGATGGTATGGACAAAACTAAGGGAGGACTTAGATATTATACTGATAAAGGTGTTTTGAGTTATTCTGCTTCATCCTCTTATTTGGCTTTGGTTTACTCTAAATATTACAAAGAAAAAGATTTTGAAGAATATGCGAAGGGACAGATTGATTATATTTTGGGAAATAATCCAAATAAAATTTCATATATGATAGGATTTGGATTAGATTGGTCAAAACACCCAAGACATATTTTAGCAAACACTTATACAGCTACTAATAATGATTATAAAAAGGAAGCTAAAAATTTATTAAAAGGTGGATTAGTTAGCGGACCGGATAAAGATGATAAATTTAATGATGATGTAGATAAAGATAAATATACAGGTGTTGAAATAGACTATAATGCTAACTTTATTGCTTCATTATCTGCAATTGAAAATTTGACTAAAGAAGAAGAAGGCGAAGAAGAAAAAAAAAGCGAGGTGAATAAAGTTGATATCCCTGTGCTAAATGATAATCAAGAAAAAAAATCTCAAGAAATAAAATTGAGCGTTGATGATAAGTCAACTGAAGTTGATAAAAATACTTATGAGAAACCATCAGATAAAAATCCCATTATTTTAAAAATAGATATTAATTCAGAAAGTGATATTGGTGAAATGGACCTTATCATAAACAATAAAGTTATAGATAGTATAAAAAGTGAAGTGAATACATATAATTGGGTACCTTTACAAAACGCAGAAGGTATCTATTATATAATATTGAAGGCAAGAAAACAAAATGGAGAAGAAGTAAATTCAAATCAAATAAAAGTAATAGTTAAGTTTTAAGGTTGTTTTATTTAGGGCATAATCTAAAATTTCATAAAACAATTTTTTTCTAAAAAATCAATGGTTTAACGGATTAAAAATTTCATAAGACAATTTTTTTTCTTAAAATGTCC
>JBDMZA010000540.1:0-8758 GCA_039770155.1 Clostridiales bacterium | reverse complement strand
ATCATCTTCTCTATTAACTAATTCATTAAAATCATATTCTACTGAACGATTATATATGTCTTCAGCTATTTTGGGTATTTTTTCAAAAGTTAAATTCTTTATAAAATCCTTGCCTAAAACATTGATAATGTGCTCAATCCAATCACTAACAGGTCCAGTGATTGGATTGAAGAATCCATCTATATAATTTTCAATTGCCTCCCTAATATCGGGTACTTTTATTTTGTGAGAAGATATATTATCAATTTCCAACTCATCAGTATCAAAATGTTCTTTTGGCATTATAATTATGATAAATATATTTTCTTTAAATGCAATTTTAGTTTTTAAATATTTTAGATTATAATTTAAATTTTCAGAATCATTAAAACATTCAACTATGTAACCACAACTTTGTTTAAATTCATATTGTAATAAATGTTCATATTTTTCTGAAGGATTTAATACATATATTTTTTTAATTTCATCTAATTCAAACATGGAATAGATTGCAGTATAGAATTTACCTTTACCTTTTGAATCGTTTAATATAATAATTTTTTCTGTATGTAAACTTTTATAAATTTTTTCAAAGTTTAAAGGTTTATAGTAGGGGTCTGAATTGTTATCACTTTTATTAATAACATAAGAACTTAAATTGCCAATTACAGTACTATTTAAGTTTAATTTGAAGTAATTACCAAAATTTAATACACTTTCTTTTAATGAATTATTCTTTAAATTATATTTATTATTTAACGATGATGATATGTTTTCACCAATTTCTTCACCAATTTCTTCATCTTTTTCTTCATTTTTTTCTATATCTTTTTCTTCAGATGGTTTTTCATTTATTGTTTCATCAGTTACAGGTTCATTTTCATTATTAATATCTGTACTTAAATTTATGGATTTTTCAATATTGTTCACAAAATTCCTCCCTCTAATGTTTAATTAATTATTAAGACATAGTCAAAAATTTCATAAGACAACTTTTTTCTGAAAATGCCGCTGTATTAACGGATTTAAAAAAATTGACTAGTTTATTTTTTGATTCTGCTTAAGGAATATTAAAAAAATAAATTCTAATTTTTAAGTACGAATTCACTAATTTTAAGTGAACTTCAGGTAAAAGAATGTAATATCATTCCTTATAATCCATGTTTCCAAAATTTATAATACTACCTTTGATTTTGTTTCCTGATAAATTAGTTTTATTAGAATTTTTAATGTGTATCCCTTTTGAGGGCTCGTCTGATTTTTTCTTTTTAACTGGTAAAGTTAGTCCATTTTTGCTTAAATAAACTTCACATTTTTTTAAATCAAATGCTTTTATTACTAAGGCTTTATTTGATTCCGTGGATTGAAGGGTTATAACACCAACAATTGTTTCATCAAATATCAATGGAGCTCCTGATAATCCACTAAAATCAGAAATTCTGCAACTAGGTTCAATTTCTAAAATAATACTGTAGTTAAGTTCATCATCATTTTTATTATCTATAACAGTATTGATTTTATAGTCTATCCAATTGCCAGTTGTTTTTAGTACTTCAGGATATCCAAATGTTTCACCTTTATATGATCTTTTTAAATCCATTTTTGCAATTTGCAAATGTTTAAATTTTTGGGGCTGACTAATATTCAAAATTGCAATTCTATTATCTGAGCTATCATCTAGTGTTGCACATAAATTAATTTTTTTTTCGCCATTGTACAAAAATTCTAAAATAATTTCTTTTTCAAAACCTGAGGCTATACAGTGACGAGCTGTTAAAACTTGAGTATCTGATACCAAAAACCCGGTACCGCGGTTATCCTCGCTTTTGACACGACAAACATTTCTTTTGACATTTTTGTTATACAATATAAAACACCTCTTAATATTTAAATTTTTTTATAATATTATAAATATTATCTTTTATAATTTTAAAATACATTAATGTAAAAATAAGTATTCAATAAGCGTAAATATGCTATATACAAAAATATTTTTGCATATAGATTAAAGAAATTTAAACAAATCTTTAAATTTTTTCTTATTTAATTTAATGATATCAAACTAAGATTTCATAACATGATAATTTTAAAAAATTATTTTTTATTTTTTATATTGTTCATAAAGAGACTTTATATCATTTGAAATTAAATTTCTAAGTTCTATTGGTTCTAGTACTTCTACATTACTTCCATAGCTTAATACCCATTTTTTTATGTCTTCAAGTTCTCCAACTGTTCTATAAAAGATAGCATCTTCACCATTGCTTTCAATTTTAGATGCTTTTTCAGAATCATATTCCTTTAAAAATCTTGCTTTATCACCTTTAAATCTTATTTTGACTTTATATTCTTTATTTTGATTGCCACATAGATTTATAAATTTATTTTTGTTAAAGGTATCAATATCAAATTCAACTTTGTCAAAATAATACTTAGTAATTTTCACATCTTTTATTCTTGTTACTTTAAAATTTCTTATTTCATTTCTTAAATGGCAATATGCAATTAAATAATATGTCCCTTTTTCAAAAATAATTTTATATGGGTCAATTCTCCTTAAAGTAGTTTCTTTCCCATAACCACTATACTTAATTTCTATACTTTGCCTATTAACAACTGAATCATATAGAAATTTATATAATTCAGTATTTACTTTATCAAGATATTTATAATCCATAATTACTTTAGTGACATTTGAGTTATCAACAAAATTTTTTAATTTTTTAGGAATTTTAGATATAATTGTATCAATTATGGTATTGGCTTTTTTCCAAATGTCATCTTTTATAAGCGGAGAAATCATATCTTTTAAAAGGTATAGACTTATTATTTCTTTGAATGAAAAAGATAAATTATCCATTTTATACTTCCCGAGCTTGTAGATAATTATTCCATTTGTTTTTTCTTCATATATGGGAATTTCGGCTAAAGATATGTTATCTATATCTCTTCTTAGAGTAGCTATTGATATATTTATTCCTATCATACAAAGTCTTTTGTATATTTCTTTTTCTGTTAATCCGCTTTTTCTCCACTCTAAAAAATACAATATTGTCAGTTGCCTTTCAATTTGTTCTGCCATTACAAAATTCACCTCAGTAGTTAATTTTTTTAAATGTCCTTATGTATATTCTAGCATATTTATAAGTATAATTACATTTAATGGTTATTACAGGTGATTTAATTTAAAAATTTATAAGTTGTAATCATGAATTATAGCAACTTGATTAATAGTAAAGAAAAAAATTATAAGCAAAATAATTTAAGATTTTTTAGGTTATCCTTAGGCATAATCAAAAATTTCATAAAACAACTTTTTTCTGAAAATGCTGATGTTTTAACGGATTTTTAAAAAAAATTGACTAGTTTATTTTTTGATTATACTTAATCTCATTAGTAAAAATTTGATTTCTTCCATTGTTTTTAGCTGCATACAGATTTTTATCTGCCTTTTCAATGATTGATATTCTATCATCATTTTTATCATATTCTGCCACTCCAATACTGACAGTAATTTTAATTGGATTTTGTTTATCTAGTAATATATTAAAAGATTTTTTTTCAATAGTTGTACGTATTTTTTCTGCAACAATAATTGCACCATGAATATCTGTTTCAATTAATAAAATAACAAACTCTTCTCCACCATACCTTGCAAGTAAGTCACTTTTTCTTAATAAATTACACATAATTTGTACTGTTTGTTGGAGAATTAGGTCACCTGTTTGATGCCCGTAATTATCATTAACTTTTTTAAAAAAGTCAATATCTAACATAAGTAAAGTAAAGCTTTTGTTATATCTTTTTGCTTCAAATACTTTTTTTATGATAAAATTATTGAAAAATTCTCTATTATATGTATTTGTTAATCCATCTGTTACTGCTTGTTGATACAATCTTGAATTTTCGATGGATATTAACATCTGAGAAGTAAGCAATTTTAATACCTTCATTCTGTCAGGTGTAAAAACATCAGCTGTTATTTTATTTTCAATGTAAAGTATATTATAAATTATACCCTTTTTCTGGATCGGCATACAAAGAATAGATTTTGGATTTACTTTATTTATATATTTATCATTGATAAATGTGTCATTTATTTTGTTATTATAAACAAGAGTTTCCTTTGATCTTTCAACGTATTTTATAATTGTTAACGGGATGATTTCTGATAAATTTTCTGGAGAGATGAAATTAACGATTTCACTATTCAAACTGTAATCTGCTTCAAAAATAATTTTATGATTTTCAACTCTTAGTATTGTTACTTTTTGAACACATGTATTCTCAGAAATTATTTTCATAAGTTTTTCTATTAATTTTTTATATTCCATTTCACTTGAAATAGCCTGAGAAGCTTTTATAACTGAAGTTAAATCGACGATTTCAGAATTTTTAAAAGCTGAAGTATGCAATGTCTGTGATTCGAAATTTATTTTAGTTTTACCAATAAAATCTTTTATCATAGGATATTTTTTTTCTAGTTGTTTTACTTTTTCAGAAGCACCCCATATATTATATAATTCTCTGGCTTTTGATAAATAGGTGTATGCAGTAAATTTATTTTTATTTCGAAGGAAATACTTGCCAGCACATTCATAACTTATTGATTCTTCACTCAAATATTCGTTTTTTGAAGCTGTCTCAGTTGCTTTAGCATAATACTCAATAGATAAGTTTCCATTACCGAGAAATCCATGTAATTCTGCTTCAATAAGATAATATTTGTGTAGATGGTTTGAAGGTGAGTATTTTGAATATAGTTTTAATACTTTCTGATTCTTGTTTATAGATTTTAAATATTTCTTTTTCATACTCCTTGATTGAGTATATATTTGTTGTATATAAGCTAGTGATTCGTAAAATTTAAAAACAGGTATACCAATAGATGCTGTAACTGCATTAATATATTTGTTTGATTTTTTTATATACAATGCCACATCTGTATAATCATTGAAAATACAGCAGAGCATTAATTTAAAATTATATAGGGCAAACATATTTGTAAAACTTAAGGATTTTTTTAAAATTTCCAGAGTTGCATTTTCATCCATAAATTTTCCTGTTAATATAATGGGAGAATCTGTTTTATATTTCAAATTATAAATTATTTGTTTTGTTAAATTATTTGTAATTATATGAGGAGCATAGCCTATTTTTTCAAGGACATCAGTCATTGAAATGGATTTTTCTTCGATGTAGTCTATATTATAGCCAGCATAAAAATAATATCTCGATGTATAAGCAGCAGCAAGGGAAACGATGTCATAATCACCAAATTCTATACCTTTAATATATATTTGATCAATATCTTTAAGCATTTTATTAATGGATTTTGTATGATGAAGCAAAAATATATTTAAAGTAAAAGCGTAGAAGGCTTCTAAATCTCCAGCACCATATTTCTTGTATACTTCCAAACTTATATCTGTATATTTAATACCTTCAATAATATTTTTTAATGAAAACATTATTAAAGCATATCCCATATATGCTACTACTGATGATTTTGAATTTCCATACTTTATAGTTAATTTTATGGATTCCAGTAGAAGCCATAAAAGAGTATTTTTATCGATCTGGTATGCATTTAAAGTACTTTTAATTAATAAATGCATTGTTGCTGTAACCTTGTCATCTTCAATACTTTTCATATTAATTAATTGATCAGATGTTTTATTTTTTAAAATTAGTTTTACAAATATTAAATTTTTAACTATATGAGATTTAGTAATTTTATTAGGAACTTTTAAACCAAGTAGTTTTAAGGCAGAAAGTGCTGTATTTAAAGAAGCAAAGCGCTCATTAACAGACATGTAATAACTGGCTTTAATTTCGTAGCATGTTATAACACTGTAAATATCTGTAGCATTTCTATTTATCTCGTCAAAATATAAATTCATTTCATCAATTTTATTGTCCATATAACTTACTTTTAACAATTCTATGTGAATATCAAGGGCAATTTTGTATTGATTTATCCAGAAATCATCTTTAAGAAGTTTTTTTGCAATAAGTAAATATTTATATGAAATATCATATGCATTAGAATTTTTAGCTTTAATTCCAGCTTTTAAATTTAATTTACATATTAATTCCTTTTCGCTATTTTTGATTAGTTCCAGTGCATAATTTATGTGATTTATTATTTCAAATAGTTTATTTTCAATTTCATTTGAATTATTTAGTAGGAGAGTACCTGCTAAATAGTGAAACTTCTTTTTTGATTTTTCTGGAATTAATTTATAAGCTGCTTGCTGAATTCTATCATGTAAAAATCTATAAGAAACATTTATATCAATATTTTCATCAATCAGGTATTTATAGTTGTTTTCAAGAGGGATTAAATAATTATTTTTTAAAAGAATCCAGATTGATTTAAGAATTTCTTTCTTTGATAGCCCTGATATTATTGATAGTGTATTTATATCAAATTGATTCCCAATACATGAGGCATATTTTAATATTTCTTGTACTTCAATGGTCAATGTTTTAATCTTATCTGATATAAATTCAACAACATTATCAGTGATATTTGAATTATTTATTAAACTAATATCCCAGTCCCATTTACCGCTTTGTTTATTAAATGTTATGTGTTTTTTAGAATACAATAACTTTAAAAATTGTCCTATAAAAAAAGGATTGCCATGTGTTTTTCTAAGACAAGCAACTGCTAGGTTTTGAACTTCACTATTTGAACATTTCAGAGTATCAGAAAGTAGTTTTGATATACTTTCAATATTTAAAGGTGATAGTTTTACAGTACTTATATTAGTTTTTAATCTAAAGATCTCTTTAAGTGTCAGCATCAAAGGATGAGATTCATCAACTTCATTTTCTCTATATGATCCTATAAAGTAGATGTTTTTCATATCATTACCTGTCATTAATGTCTTGATAAGCTCAAGAGAAGAATTATCAGCCCATTGTAAATCATCAATAAAAAATATTAGAGTGTGATTATCTTTTACTATTGACTTGATAAATTTTTGAAAAACTTGTTTAAAACGTTGCTGCTCATTAAAAGGTTCAAGTTCGGGAATATCAGGTTGTAATCCTATAATATCTTCAATCCCAGGTATTACATTGGTAATAACTTTACCCATATTTTCTACCGATTTTAGGATAGTTCCTTTCCAATATTTAATCTGACTATCACATTCAGTTAAAATTAATTTTGTAAGTTCTTGAAATGCCTGTACTATAGGTAAATATGGTATATTTTTTGAAAGTTGATCAAATTTACCTGATATAAAGTAATTATTTTTATTAAAAATTGTTTTCTGAAATTCTTTAACCAATGATGTTTTTCCTATTCCTGAGTATCCTGTGATTAAAATCATTTCAGGATATTTTGTTTCTATTACCATATCAAAAGCAGTTTTTAATGTAAGTAGTTCTTTATTTCTGCCATATAATTTCTGCGAAATTTCAAATTTTTCTGATACATCATTTTCAGCAATTTTGAAATTTTGTATTGTATTATATTTTAAAAAGTTATCATAAGCACGCTTTAAATCTTTAAGTAAACTAAAAGTACTTTGATAACGATCTTCAGCATTTTTTGATATTAATTTGTATATAATATCAGATATTAACTGTGGTATTTCTGGATTTATCTCATGTGGAGATTTTGGAATTTTTGCAATATGATAATGAATTAATTCCATAAAATCATCAGAGTTAAATGGTCTGGAACCTGTTGCCAGTTCATATAAAGTTACTCCTAGAGAATAATAGTCAGATCTATAGTCTATACAGCGATTCATTCTGCCAGTCTGTTCTGGTGAAATGTAAGAAAAAGTTCCTTCGAGTCCACGTGGACCTAGTTCTGATTGAATTTCAGATGCTAGATATGATGATATCCCAAAGTCAATAATTTTCAATTCTTTTGTTTTACTGTTCCATAATATATTTGATGGGTTTATATCTTTATGTATTATGTTTCTATTGTGAATTTCACTGATTCCTTTTACCAATTGAATTGCTATTTCTAGAAATTCACCTGTAGCTATACTATTTTTTTGTATATATTGATTTAAAGAAGGTGCATTAAAATAATCCATAATTATTATGATAGTTTTATTATGCTTTTCAATTGAATACATATTAATAAATAATTTGCTTTTAAATTCACTAGATATTTTAAATTCTAGATTAAATCTAGCTATATCTTTTTGGGTGGGTATTTCTTCTGGTAAAATCTTTAAAACAAGATCTTTTTTATCAGAAATTCTTGTAACTTTATAAATAATAGAATTAGAACCCATATGAATTTTTTCTTTAAATTCATATCCTTTTATTTGATACACTTAATCACATCCAATTTAATATGTTCTTATCAAGTCTTTCTATATTAGGCATAATCAAAAATTTCATAAGACAATTTTTTTTTGAAAATATGGATGGTTTAACGAATTTTCAAAAAAAGTTGACTAGTTTATTTTTTGATTCTGCCTTAAAGTTTTTAAAATTAAGAAATCATAAAAAACAATATCGAATTCTTTTTGTCAAAAGTTCGCTTAAATAGCATGAATTTATATTTGAGAATTAGGATTGATTTATTTTACTTTAAGTATTTTTGATTCTGCCTAAAGTAATCTATATAATTTTATTTCGACAAAATAAAATAAAATTATATAGGCATTTTCGATATATATTAGGCATAATCAAAAATTTCATAAGATAATTTTTTTCTGAAAATGCCGATGCTTTAACGGAGTTTCAGGAAAAGTTGACTAGGGGATATCCAAAAAATAAACTCTAATTCTCGAGT
>JBDMZA010000539.1:0-2652 GCA_039770155.1 Clostridiales bacterium | reverse complement strand
GTCCTCTTGAAAGAGATATCAAAAAAAATTTTAGTATTTTGGGATATATCTCAAGGCAAGAATTGCATGAGGAGAACTGGTATGACAAAATTGAATGAATTTATGAAAAGTATTAAAAATTTTGATGAAAATACAAAAATTATTTTTGCTTACAGATATATATCTTTGTTATTTACATCATTAGTTTATATATTTATAGATAATTCTGATATTTTAGTAAAAGCTTTAGTAATATTTTGTTTGTTTGTATTATCTACAGTTTTAAATTATTTATATTATAGTTTAAAAGATAATAAGAAAGGAATTTTTTTTATAACCCTAATTGAAACTATAGGTAACACACTTATACTAATTCCAACAGGAGGATTTAAAAGTCCTTATGTTTGGTATGCTTTAAATACTGTACTGATAACAATAAGATGTTTAGGAGTTCAATATTGTTTTGTTAATTTAACTCTTTATCTCATATTATCTACAATTATTTCTAAACTTACATCAGAAAGAGTAAATATTGCAAGTATAGTTACTGAAAATTTAAATTTTTTATTGGGACTTATTTTAGTTGCAATATCAACAGAATTAGTTGTTCAAATGGATAAAAAAATTGAAAAAGAACGAGATAAATTGGAGCATGTAAATAATGATTTAAATGAGGCTAATGAAAGATTAAGAAAATCTATATCATATATTATGTCTTTATACCAAGCTGTTCATTATATAGCTAATGAAAATGACGAGGAAAGAGTAAGACAAATTTTATTAATTTATACAAGAAAAATATTAAATGGAAATATGTCTTTTTTTTGTTATAAAAATGATGATGAAGATTTAAAAGTTAAAGTAAGTGGAAATTCTAATAAAGATATTGAGGAAGATATAATTAGTGCTGTAAAAAAGCAATGGTTTAATATGATTAGTTTAAATAAACCTGAAATTGTAGAATTAGGATCCTCAGGATATATAGTTACATGTGTATTTAAAAATTCTTCCCTTTATGGAGTATTAGGTATTAATAAGAATAGCCTGAAGGCAATAGAGAGTTATGAGCAAATCAAACTTTTAGGTGAAATAAGTAGTATTGTATTAGAAAGAATTAGACTACAAGAGGTAAATGATAAATTACTTATAAGTGAAGAACAAAATAGAATAGCAAATGAAATCCATGACGGGGTAATTCAAGGGTTATTTGCAGTATCATGTTCTCTTCGTTTAGTAACAGATAATAAAAAGTATAAATTATCAGGTGATTTAAAGGAAAAACTTGATTTTATGAAGGAACATATAAGTAATTCGATATCAGAACTAAGAGAGACAATTTATGGTATGAGCTATAAGAAAGGAGCTAAAAATGTATTTTTTGAAGATATTAGAATATTTGCAAATAATATGTCGAAATCCTGTTCGTTACCCATAGATTTAAATTTAAATGGAAATCATGAAATATTAAATTATAATTTAAAAAAGACTTTAAACAGGATAGTTAAAGAAGGTATAGGAAATGCTATAAGACATAGTAAATGTAGCAATATTATAGTGGACATGAATATTTTAGATAATATCGTTGAATTATCTATAGAAGATAATGGAATAGGTTTAGAAAAAGGTAAAAAGGTAACAGGTATTGGAATGAAGAATATGAGTAGCTTAGTAAAGATAAATAATGGTGAAATTGATGTTAAATCTTCTAGAGGAAAAGGAACGTTTTTAAAAGTTAGAATACCTATTTTGAATTATTAAAAGGAGTGGAAATTATGATATTGATAGTGGTAGATGATCATCCGACTGTGAGAAAAGGTATAATTTCTATTGTATCAAGTAATAATAATGAGTATAAAATTTTAGAGGCAGCAACACAATTAGAAGCAGAAAAAATAATAGAGGCAACTAATCCTGATATGGCTCTTATTGATTTGAAACTTGGAAGAAATCAAAGTGGTATAGGTTTAATAAAAAACATGAAAAAACTGAATTTGAAGACTAAATTTATTATTTTAACAGGAGGACTTATGTCAAGTGATTTTGAGGAAGCAGAAAAGCTTAATGTTGATGGTTATATAATGAAAGATGCTGTTTCTGAAGATATAAATTATGCTATAAATCTTATAGCTAGAGGTCAAAAGTATTATTCTCCTACGGTTATGAACTATTATAAAAGAAGTAAAAAAAATACTCAACTTGATATTTTAACTAATAGAGAATCAGAAGTCATAGAAAGAGTTGTAAAGGGAATGACTAATGAAAAAATTGCAAAAGAACTTTTTATATCTGAAAATACTGTAAAGAAACATATTAGTAGTATACTGACAAAATTAGAGTTAGATAACAGATCACAAGTAGCTTATTTTTTAAGCAATATTAAAAAATCTTCTTTTGAGGAAATTTATGATGAAAACAAGATTATATAAGAGAAAAAAATTAAGTAGTATGTTTTTCTTTTATATGTCAGTAATTATTGGTATAGGATTAATTAGTATAAGTTATGGAGCGTGGACAAATTCAATGGAAGCTGCTGGTGTTATCAATACATCAGGTGTGAAAGTTGAATTTGTAAGTAGCAATATAAATGATTATACTATTAATGATAAAAAAGATATTATAAGTATTCAAGTTGATGAATTAATTCCAGAGAATAAATATTCTTTTGATGTGAAT
>JBDMZA010000538.1:0-4901 GCA_039770155.1 Clostridiales bacterium | reverse complement strand
ATTATTTATGAGAATTATATATTGAATCGAAAAAGAACTGTCTAAAATTTTATTTTTAAACAGTTCTTTATAATTTACTCATTTAAGTAATTAAATAATTACCTGATCCTTCTACCACCAAAAGTACCACTTGTAGTTGTAGGAGAAGTATTTATAGTTATAGTTGTTTGAACCGTTCCTCCACTATAAGTCCCTCCAGTTATCAAACCATTTGTTTCAGTACCTCCTGAAACAGTACCACCTGTATAAATGCTATATGTAGAATCATATTTCAGATCTGGTGAAGAGAAAATTATTGAGTAATAAGTCTTTTTTGGTTTAAACTTAACAAGTTCATTTCCACTGGTATCTTTTATACAAATTATCGAGGTATTAGCTTGGCTTGATGTAAGCATTGCAGCTATTGAATATTGTGAAGATGCTCCATCAGGATATTGTGTCATAGATGAATTACCACCTGCAATCATTACCAATCCACCACTTACAGTAAATGGTCCATTACAATCAGCACCAACTTCAATTGATGATTGCGGACCATGTACAGCAACAGTACCACCTTTTATTGTAATGGATCCATTGCTGTCTAATGAATCTCCATTTGCTGAATTTAAATATAATTCTCCATCATTTATTATAAGTTGACTTCCATCATCCTGTTCTGTTCTGGAACCCATAGTTGCATTTAGAGAATCATCAGTTGCTTCAATATTGGTTGTACCTCCGTTGAAAGTTATTGTTTTAGCTTCAACACCTTCATCACTCTTAGTAATATTTACATTACCTCCATTGACTGTTACAACATTATCTGATCTCAGTCCTTTATCTGTTGCAGAAATGCTTAAAGTACCATCATTAATTTCTGTTAAATTAAATGCATTAATCGCATCATCTCCAGATTTTATATTTAGTACTCCACCATCAATTTGAACATAACCTTTTTCTGTTTCATTTTCTTCATCTGCTTTTATACCATCGCCTTGTGCATTTACTGTAATGTTACCACCATTTACCTCTACTGATTCTTTTCCTCTTAAACCATCATCTACTGCAGTAACATTAATAGTTCCTTCCGAAATTTTTAAATCATCTTTACAATTGATTCCATCATTAAAATTACCATTTACCGTGATTGACCCTGTTCCATTAATTGTTAAATCATCTTTGCTAAAAATAGCAGCATTTGGTTCTTCATCTACTGAATCATCATAATTATATGATTCTCCATCAGTTGTGGAATTATCTCCTCTCAATGTAAGAATAACTTCTCCACTTCTTATATTAATAGGTGCACTATTTGAACAATTAATACTTGCGCTGTTTAAAGTAATTTCTACCTTGTCTTCATCTGCTGTATCTACAATTATTTGCCCATCTGAAATTGATCCACTTATTGAATATTGACCAGCTGAAGAAATTGTAACCTGATTTCCACTGGCAATAGCACCTGATCCACTTACACTTATTGAATTGTTACTTAGTGTAATTTGTGCATCTTTAGTAGAATTATCATCTGGTGTTGTAGTTTCTGTACCAGTCGTTTGTGAAGTTGAGGTTGTAGATGCAGCTTTTACAGTTGCTGTTGAACTTGAGGAACCATTTATAACAAAATCAGTTGGATCCGTATTTGTACCACTATATGTTAAATTAAAACCAAAACTTATAGAACCATTGGCAGGAATAATTGAATTCCATTCTGTATTTGTCACTGTAACATTTGATCCGCTTTGAGTATATTCAGCATTCCATAATGAAGCTATTTGCTGATCACCTGGAAATGTCCATGAAAGATTCCATCCATCCATGTTCACTGAATCACTATTATAAATTATTACATCTACAGTTGCTCCTCCTCCCCAATCATTTTGGACATCATATTCAACTTCTGTTGCCCCATAAATATTTGCTGTAAAATAAGATGTTGCTACAACAGCCATCAGTGTAATTGTAAAAATTAACAATGAAATCATTGTTTTCTTACTTTTGTATACTTTCCTCATAATTACCTCCAAAAAATATTATATATATTTATAACAATGTTACATTTTCTATTTAAATAAATTTTTTTGTAACAATGTTACATTGCCTTATTTAAAATCAAAAATTGAGTAATAAATAGTTTTTGGAATATAAAATTATATATATAGGGTCGCATCGATGAGTAATTGAAGAATTTGGAATGACCAACCCATATGATTCATTACTCTAGAATAACAATTATTTTTTTGTATTTATTTGCATAGTTTGAAAAATATTTAATTATATATATTATATCATATTAAAACATGAACCTTAAAATAGCCTTAAATTTCTATTAATTACTTTTATGATAATTTATTCAATTATGGAAAAGATAAGTGATGAAAAAAATTGTCTTATGAAATTTTTGATTCTGCCTAAATGTTTTAATCAATGGAAATAAATGCTAGAAAAAACTTTAAGAGTTGAGATAAAGAGGTAAACTGTCTACATATCTTGCTTTTTTTTATTTGATTATAATTCTAAAGGTTGTAGACAGAGTTACTGGAATCGCTTTTGGGGATTTGTTTTATAAATAATTATTACTCAAAAATTTAATTAATACATGATTAGAAATGATATTTTTTTAATATGATAAAAATCAATATCCATTATCTTTTAATTCGGATACAATTTTTATATATTCTTCAGTTATGTCAAATCCATCATAATTTTTTCTTTTTAAATCAATTACATCACCATGAGATAAAGCAACATTTCTATTGGATATATACCCTTTAAAAATCCCCCATTTAGATGATTCTATGGATACTAAGCCGTCATTATCACCTTTGCTAAACTTCATTACAAGAAAAGGAATACTTAAAAGTCCGTCTGTGTTAAAGTTATTCATAATACCCATAAAACTTTGATAATATACTTTTGGAGAATCAGATATTTTTTTATTGAATTCTTCCATAAAAGATGGTTGTAGTTGTTTACTGGATTCATAACAATTTGGTTTTTTATCGCCAATTAATCTAAAGTGCCAATTTATAATATTTGCTAATTTTTTGTAATTTTTATCTTTTAATTTATTCAATACATCTATTAACTCAGATCCCCTGTGAGGTGATGAAATAGTTGTTAAGCTGGCAACGTAATCTTCCATATTAAGTTCACTAATTAAATATCTTGCATCCAATCCACCTTTTGAGTGGGCTATTATATTTACTTTCTTATGATTTGATTCCTTAATAATTGACATTATTTCACTTTTGATTTCTGCTGCGTTACTTTCTATTGTTCCCCAAGCATGGTGATTACCATAATGTATATTGGCACCATTTTCTTTTAATGCTTTTGGAATTCTTCCCCAATAATTTAAAAATTTATTGTCTCTAAATCCAATTCCATGAAGCATTACTATGGGATACTTTGTCTTGCAAATATATGTATCTTCTCTAGTATCTCTTAACTCTGCTTTTAAGTATTCATGTTCATATTCTTTCTTAACTATGCTGCAAAAATAAAGTGCAACAGCAAGATTTATTACTGGTACCCACAAAATTATAATGAAAATAATTCTATTTAATATTCTAAGATACTTTGAAGTATAAAAAATTCGAGTAATTCCATTTAGAACTAAAGAAAATGTTAAAAAAAATGTCATGGAATAATCAATAATAAGCAAAGCTGTTGACATGTTTAATTCTACATATACAGTATATAAATAAATACTTAAAGGAATTTGAACTAAATAACTTAAAAATGCTAAGAGAAGTATTCTTCTTCCTCCCATCATAATTCTTAATCTATAGCTAAGCTTTAGCTTTGGTTTAGTAGTATATAAATTTATTTTAATCAAAAAATAAATACTAAAAATTGATAAAGCGATAGTTGTAAAAATGAATTCAGATTTCTGTAATACTCCTTGTTTATAAAATCTATAGACCAAATAATTTATAGTAACTATATGTGGAATAATTAATAACCAGAAAAAAGCAATCCAGTTTCTAGTTATTGAAAAAATTTTAAAAATGTCAAAAATTAAAACTGATAAGATTATTATTGAAAATATGATTATATACACTTTTATACCTACCTTACAAAAATATTTTTACTATCCTTAATTTCACTGGTATATGATATTTATAGAAATATATTATCATATTTCCAAAAAAATTTATATTGATATTATAAGTATGTATATTACCATAGATTAGTTATTATAAATTAGATTGAATTTTATGGATGAATAAATTATAATGATGATATGAAATGGTTATTTAACAATAAATGATTAAAATTATTGACGGATAACTTTGTGGAATAAAATAAAATGATTAGGAGAATTTTAAGTGTATGATAAAAATTAAAGTTGAGGAATTTAAAGCTGAGTTATTGATGGAATAGGATTAATGTATGCACAAGCAAGATATTATTTACCTGAAATCGGAAGATTTATAAGTGAAGACAATTATAAAGGAATTCAATATGAACCTAGAACTCTTAATTATTATATATACTGTTTAAATAATCCCATAAATTTGATTGATCCATCAGGTTTTTGTAGTGAATATGATTTATTTGAATTTAACCCTAGTTTCAGTAAAAGCTATGTTGTTTCTGGTGTGAAAGTAGGATGTGATAGTTATGAAGCATGGTACATAATAGAAAAATGCAAATATTTATCAAGAGAAGAAAGAATTAGGATTAATGAAAAGGGGACAAATTCTGTAAAATGGACAAAATTAAACCCTAAAAATAATCCTTTATATGCAAAAGGTGCATATTCTTCAACCTCTAAGATTATAAAGAATTCTAAGAAAGCTGGTCTAAGTGGTTTTACGAAAGGAAATGTTGCATTTTCTGCAATTGGAATTGGAATAGATACATATTCAAATATTTCTGATTTAAAAGAACAAGGGGCTGATAGTGAAACT
>JBDMZA010000537.1:0-2871 GCA_039770155.1 Clostridiales bacterium | reverse complement strand
TGGGTTCTACTTTTTATTTATTAAAATAAAATAAAATTCAATTAAGGCAGAATCAAAAAATAAACTCTAATTCTCGAGTATGAATTCGCATGATTTAAGCATAATCAAAAATTTCATAAAACAATTTTTTTCTGAAAATATCGATGGTTTAACGAATTTTCAAAAAAAGTTGACTAGTTTATTTTTTTGTTAGAGATTAGTATTTGTTGAAGAAATATATAAATTATTGGTGTATAATAAAAATGTTCATAACTATTATAATTTTATTATTTTAAATATAGGAGAAGCTATGAATAAAAAAAGACACATATATTTTATTATTGGAATTATATTATGTATTCATTCTAGCATTGTGTTTATAGTTGAGGGATCTGTAAACTTTGGTTCGGTTTTACCATTTATAGGAGGATTATTTTTAATATGTATTTATATATTAAATAAAAAAGAAATCTTCATAAGTAACAATTTATTTAATTTCGGAAAGAAGATAATTAAAATTTTTTTTATTATGTGGTTAATCAGCTTTTTAATTATAACTTCATTTATTATAAAGGAAGCAAATGATGATGAAATTAAAGAAATTGATTTTATAATTATTTTAGGTGGAGGTATTAAAAAGAATGAACCTTCTAAAACTTTAAAAAAGAGATTGGAGTTAGGAGAACACTACTCGAAAAAATTTCCAAAATCAAATATATATGTTTCAGGCGGTAAAGGTATTGGTGAAGATATTACAGAAGCTGAAGCAATGAAAAAATATTTAACAGATAATGGAGTAAATAGAAAAAGAATCTTTGAAGAAGGTCGAGCAACTAGTACTTTTGAAAATTTAAAATTTACAAAAGAGTTATTAAAAGAAGATAGGAAAGACTATAAAAAAGTTTTAATAATAACTAGTGACTTTCACATGCTAAGAAGTAAATTCATAGCGAGAAGAATAGGCTTTAAAGCTTATGGAAAATGTTCTAATGTTCCTTTTTATTTATATCCAAATATGTTTTTAAGAGAATATTTAGCATTAATAAAAACGTATATTTTTGACAGAGTTTAGAATTGTTTGATTTTTTTAAATGATAATTTATAAAAGGAGATAAAAAAATGGATTTTTATGAAGTTATTAATGGTAGAGAAAGTGTTAGAGAATATGATGTTAATAAAAAAATAAAATTAGAAACTTTAAAAAAAATTGCTAATGCAGGAAGAATTGCACCATCTGCATGCAATTTTCAGCCTTGGGAGTTTTTGATTATCTCATCAGAGGATATATTGGAAAAAGTTAGACCATGCTATTTAGCAAGTTGGTTTAAGGAGGCTCCACATATTTTGATTGTAAAAGGTTTTAGAAATAAAGCATGGCTTAGGGGTTATGATGAATACAGTTCTTTAGAAACAGACTTGACTATTGCAATGGACCACATGATATTGGCAGCTGAAAATGAAGGAGTTGCAACTTGTTGGATAGCTGCATTTAATCCTGAAATATTAGAAAAAGTTCTTGAATTGAAACAGGATGAATTTGTATATGCAATTACACCACTTGGATATGCAAAGAGAGGATATATTAAAAAAGATCACAAACCAAGAAAAGAACTAAGTGAAATTCTAAAAATTATTTAGAATTGTTTTGAGGAATATCCAAAAAATAGACCTTAATTATTTAATATGAAAAACATTTGGTATTATTTTTTAGGATTTTCCCTAAAGCAATTATTTCAATTTTAGTGTCCAATTATTTATAATTGCAAGTTTTTTTAAATATTTTAAGTCATCTTTATCAGGCAAAATATTTAATTTTTTTTTCGCTTGTATTAATTCATTTTTTTTATTCAATTCCAATGTCATGTAACAATTTCCATTATCTTTTTTTAAAAATAAAATGGTTGTTTGATTTTTTATTACATTCTCTATATAACTTGAAATACAATGTTTCATATTGTATTCTTCTACTTTAAAATCTCTTATTGATTTTGGACAAATAAGTTTGTATTTATTATCAAACTGAATTAATTTATAGGAAATTTTATTATAGTAATTTTTGAGTTTTAGGTTTGTATCATCTACATTTTCTAAATAAGTGTTATTTATTTGTTTAAGTAAATTATAATCATTTAATATATATTTATTATATTTATTAATTTTTAAATTAGATTTTTTTGATAATACTAAACAATTGTCTATAAGATTTAGCCAATAATCAATTGTTTTTTTATTTTGATATTTTTTTTCACAGCTGAAATTACATATTTTGCCTATGCAATATACATCATTAGAAGATTTAGTACAAATATTAATTTTAGCTAATTCATCAATAAATTTAAATAATTCTTTTGATTTATAATTAAAATCCAATAGTCTGGATACTTTTTGTAAATGAGAAAAATTAAGAGACTTATTATTTATAAAAATAACAAAATTATTATACCCAAACTTTTCAATATATGTACTTGAATTTATCAATTCATCAAAAGTTTTTATTGATTTTGAAAGATAATTCAATATTTTAGTTGGCATTCCGGTTATTTTACTAATTTGATTTGACTTGGGATTTGGTAATTTGTTAATATTATTAACAAATTCATAAGGATTTTTTATTAAATGACTAAAACCTGATTTTACAAATGCTTCAAAAGGATAGTACTTAAATGAAATATATAATAGATAATGAAAATTTTCTTTTTCTAAAACTCTAATACTTTTGAGCATATTGCCAAAGTTTGGTTTGATTAACTTGGTTTCGCAAATTTTATCTAAATCATTTATTAATTTTAGAATTTCAAAAGAATAAATTCCATCAAAAAAATCTCTACAATGAGTTTGGGTTAAATTTTTATCAAAATTAATAGTAATAAAATCCTTGTGTATTGAATCTTT
>JBDMZA010000536.1:0-3448 GCA_039770155.1 Clostridiales bacterium | reverse complement strand
CATCTGTTCTATTTGAAGTTGAATTCATAAATCAATTATTTAGAATTGCAAGTTAAAAAATGGACAACACTTCAGATCACCATATCTATTTCTATTTTTTTACAACACTACCATATCTATCCATTTAATGCATATGTGGTTGTATAAAACTATTATAGGCAATTTTATTATATTACTGAATATTTTTTTATAGTATTAAAATTTTTATTTTTTGATAAAAGTTCTTTTCTATATTGTATTCATTTTGTAAATTAAGCCAAAAATTTCATAAGACAATTTTTTTCTGAAAATATCGATAGTTTAACGAATTTTCAAAAAAAGTTGACTAGTTTATTTTTTGATTCTGCCTTATGTGGTAATTGTAAAGAGTATATTGAGTGTGATGGTTGTCATAGTATTCCATATAGTAAAGATTTTAATGAATGTTCATGGAAAAATCAATTCAATAAATGTTGTACAAATAAAAAAAATTTATTAATTTATTGAGTTATAATAAAACAAAAAGATGCACAAAATGTACTTAGGATAGCCTAAAAAATAATATACGATTTTTGTCGTCTGAAATTCGCTTGAATCGTACGAATTCATTCTCGAGAATACGAATTTATTTTTTGCCTATCCCTTAGGAGAGGATTAGAAAATGTCATATAGTATTAAACATATATCAAAGTCATATGCAGACATATTAGTTTTAAATGATATAAGTTTTAAATTAGGTTATGGTGAAATTGTTGGATTAATTGGACCAAATGGAGTTGGAAAGACAACTACTATATTAAGTATGCTAGGTTTTTTAAAAATAGATAGTGGAGAAATATTGTTTAATGACAAATTGGTAAAATCGCCTAATGATATAGCTTTGAATGTATCATATTTACCAGATTCTCCTATATATTATGATAATCTTACTTTTAAAGAACATTTACAATTTACTGCTAACATAAATAAAATTGATTCATTAACTTTTAAAAAAAAATTTCAAGAGTTATCTGAGTTGTTAGATATTGCAGACCATTTAGATAAAATTCCTGATAATTTATCAAAAGGAACAAAACAAAAATTGATGATTTGTAATTCTTTTATTAGAAATTTTTCAATAATGATAGCAGATGAACCATTTACAGCATTAGATCCTAAACAAATAAAGATAATTAAAGAATTATTTATAAAATATAAGAATAAAAATAAAGGAATTTTGATTTCAACTCATTTATTAGACGTAGCACAAACATTTTGTGATAGATATATTTTTTTGAAAGATGGCATTATTGTTATGGATGAGACAATTGATTCTTTAAATCACAAATATGGAAATTTTTCATTGGAAGAAATTTATTTAGATAAAGTAGGTAGGTGAATATAATTGAAAATGGTAATATTGTTTACAATTAAAAATAAATATAGGTTTTTGGTTAAACATTATAAGAAGATTACAAAATATGTAATTGGATTTGTTTTTATATTATTTTTAATGAATTTTTTTATACAAGAATTGGATTTATTAAAAATATTTGAAAAAAATAAGAATCAAATATTTTTAACTGGTATAGTTTGCTATATGTTGTATAAATTTATATTGTCTAAAAGCCCAAATTTAGTAATTTCACCTCCTTCAACTTATTATTTAGTTTTATCTGAATTTAAATTAGAATATTTAATCTTGATAAAAATAATTAATAATTATTTAATGCAAGGAATATTTTTATTGATATTATTTTTAGAACTTAAACTGATTGGTTTTAAAAATGAAATGGGATTAAACTATTTTAATATATTTTTTATACTTATGTATTTAAATAATTTACAATGGATTTCATATAATATGTATAGTAAGTTGAAAAAGTTTTTTTATACGCTAGTAATATTTTTTACTACTTTATTTTTAATTAAAATAAATAGTTTAATATTATGGATTATTCTTTCAATTACATCATTAATAATCTGTATAAAAATAGTACAAAACATCAATTGGGAAAAATTATTAAAACATTCCGAATATGCATATTATAGTTTGAAATATTTTTTAAGTTCTGATTTTGCTGGTCTATATAGAATATCTTTAGAATCAAAAAAAATAAAACAACAGTTTAATTTGTTTAATACTTTTAATTTTTTAGGATGGAAAACAATATTTATAAAAGAAATGACATTAAACATAAGAAAAGGTTTTTTAGTATGGATTTTTTTTGTTTTAGAAACAATATTTTTGATTTGGTTATTAACAAAAACGAAATTTATATTTATGTTGGGTGGAATTTCGCTGTATTTTACATTTGTAAATTTTTTTAGCCATACTATAGGAATTTCACTTCAAAAAGAAAAAAAAGGTTTGCTAATTCCTTTAAGTACAATAGATTCTTTTAAGGGATATATAATTTTTCCTATCATTGTTACAAGTATAATAATGAGTATAACAACTTTAGTAATAAAACCAAACTTTTATATTATAAGACTTTTAATTTTATTGTTAATATCTAATTTAGCTGTTATAACGGCTATAATGGATAGGTGTATAAAAAATAAATTTATAACAAAATTCACTATTTTTAGTATGATAATATTTCTATCCATACTTTATTCATCAATATATATATCAATACTTTGTTTAATACTTATATTTATGATATCTTTAGTAATTTTCATAATTTTAATTAAGGAGACATACAAATATTATGAAGAACGTTTTAAATATTGATTTGGAATAATAAAATAATTTTTAAATTTTATTTAACACCAACACAAATAAGGTATATAGTGATTTATATGTATTTCTGTTTTGAAATTTACTTTGATGGAAAGATGACTAATATTTCTAAAATATATTTTTGTGATATCCATAGAAGTAGTATAAATAGATTTATAACGAACAGTCCAAAGGAGCAAAGTTTCATTTTTTGCATACAGAAAGAAAAACTGTATATGGACATCAAATTGTTGTTTGTATTTTAAGGTGCGAAAAAACTATACTTCATTTTGATATGATATTGCATAATAAAAATATATTAAACAAAACAGATATAGCTTTAAAAGTCATATCGGTAAATTAATAAAAATTAAATATTTACTGATAGATAGTTGGTATGCATGTGAAAAAATAATCAAATTAGCCAAAGAAAAAGACATAACTTATATAGGATCATTAAGAACAAATAGAGTTATATATCCAAAAAAGAAAAATGCTGATAAACTTTGTCTATTCAGTTGCTAAAGATAATAAACCATTTGAAGCACTTCTAGAAAGTCTGAAAGTAGCTTAATTAAGTCGTTTGAAGCTAATACTATAATCAATAGAAGATTTCGGTATTAAAATTGCACAATTATAGTTAATATAATTATATTAGATGTTTTGTTATATTCATTTTATCAATTCTGTCCAAGAATTAGTATTTCTTTAAACTTATTACTTTCTCAATATATACTCTTCTACTAATTGAAATCTATAATACTT
>JBDMZA010000535.1:0-20333 GCA_039770155.1 Clostridiales bacterium | reverse complement strand
TAGTAAAATATTAATTTTACCTATTTGCTTCGATGAAATTTAAATAATTATATTTTTATAATATTTTCATAGTTTATTTTTTTGGATATCTCTAAACAATTTAATCGCTTAGAGAATATAGTAGTATCCACTTCTATATATTATTTGCAATAGATTTTTTTCAGTCATTGAAAATCACCTTATCTTGAAAACCTATAAAAATATCTTCAAATTTAAATTTTAAGTTAACTATTCATAAATATTTTACGATATTTTATATATCAGCCAATCATAATTTTATAATAATAAATAAATTCTTATCTTATCTTATAAAAGATTCAAAAAAAATTAAAGAACACCCAAAAATAATACCCCATTCTTTTCGTCTGAAGTTCGCTTAAATCATGCGAATTCATACTCGAGAATTAGAGTTTATTTTTTGGCTATCCCTAAGTTAGTGTATTTTAACTACATATTTAGAGAGGATTGATTTTAATATGAAATGGTTTTACAATTTAAAAATCAGTGCAAAATTAATTATTTCTTTTATTTTAGTGGCACTTCTAGCAGGTATAGTAGGAATATATGGTACAATTAACATGAGCAAAATAGAAAAATCAGATTTAGAACTATATGAAAATATGACAGTACCAATGAGCTATTTAGCAGAAATCTCAGAATATTTTCAAAGAATAAGAGTAGAGTCAAGGGATGCTATCATATATAATGATAAAAAAGGAATAGAAGAATCAATTGGTTTAATTGAAGAATATAGAGAAGAAATTAATAAATCTTCTAAAACTTTTGAAAAAACAATTCTAACTCAAGAATATAAAAATGCATACAATAAGTTTTTAGAATCAAGGATCAATTATGGAAATGAATTAAATAACTTTTATAAATTAGTTAGAGAAAATAAAGATAAGGAAGCTTTCGAATTAATAAATGAAGATATGAAAGTTGCTGCTAATGCTGAAAGAACAGAGATTGATAATTTAATTACTCTTAAGGCAAAACATGCAAAAACTAAATCAGATACTAATATTTCAACAGCAAATAAATCAATTACAATAATGATTAGTTTAGTTTTAATTGCAATGATGTTAGCAATTGCTCTAGGAATATTTATTTCAAAAATAATTTCAACTCCTGTCAAAAAAACTTTAACTATGATTCAAGAAATGCAAAAAGGTCACCTAAACGAACGTCTAAATATGAACACTACTGATGAAATTGGCAAAATGGCAAAAGGTATGGACGAATTTGCAGATGATTTGAAAAATAATGTAGTAAATGCTATGAAGCGAATAAGTAATGGTGATATTAATATAAATATAGAAGCAAAAGATAATAAAGACGAAATTTCACCTGCGATTAAAACAATTAGTAATACATTGGGTATATTAATTAATGAAATGAATAATATGGCTAAGCAACATAATTTGGGAGATATTGATGTCACAGTAGACGAAAATAAATTTCAAGGTGCTTATAAAGAAATGGCTGTAAGCATAAATAGCATGGTGAATGGACATATTACAGTAAAGAAAAAAGCTATGGCATGTATAGCAGAATTCGGTAATGGTAATTTTGAAGCTGAAATTGAAACATTTCCTGGCAAAAAAATATTTATAAATAATACTATAGAAACATTGAGAACTAATTTAAAAAATGTTAGATATGAAATCAAAACACTAATTACTGCTTCAGAAGAAGGTAAATTAAGTGAAAGAGCTAATGATTCAATATTCCAGGGTGATTGGGCTTTATTGATAAAAGGTTTAAATGGCTTATTAGATAAAATAATCGAACCAGTAAAAGAAGCCTCCTCAGTATTAAAAGAAATGTCTAATGGTAATCTAAAAGTTTCAGTTACAGGCGATTACAAAGGTGATCACGCAGAAATTAAAAACACTTTAAACTTTACAATTGAGACTATATCAAGTTATATTAATGAATTATCCAAAGTTTTAAATGAAATGTCTAATGGCAATTTAGATTTAAGAATTGATAGAAAATACCTTGGTGACTTTACTGAAATTAAAGATTCATTGAATATGATTATAGATTCCTTTAATGAAATAATGGGAGAAATAAATCAATCAGCTGAACAAGTTTCAGTCGGTTCAGACCAATTATCACAATCTAGCCAAACATTATCACAAGGCTCAACGGAACAAGCAAGTTCAATAGAAGAAATAACCTCTTCAATAGAAGAAATATCCTCTCAAACAAAAGAAAATGATAAAAATGCAAGTCAAGCAAGTACTATAGCCCTAACATCAAAAGATGATGCAATATCTGGTAACAAACAAATGCAAGAAATGCTAAACTCTATGGGAGAAATAAATGAATCCTCAACTAATATTTCAAAAATAATAAAAGTAATCGATGAAATTGCTTTTCAAACTAATATACTGGCATTAAATGCAGCTGTTGAAGCTGCAAGAGCAGGTCAACATGGAAAAGGATTTGCAGTAGTTGCAGAAGAGGTAAGAAACTTAGCTGCAAGAAGTGCCAACGCAGCAAAAGAAACCACTTCATTAATTGAAGGTTCAATTAAAAAAGTTGATTCTGGTAGTAAAATTGCAAATGATACAGCACAAGCTCTTGATAAAATAGTGAGTGGTGTTGCTAAAGTCGCTGATATAGTTGGTGGTATAGCTATTGCTTCAAACGAACAATTAAATGCTATAACCCAAGTAAATAAGGCAATTGAACAAGTATCACAAGTAACTCAAACAAATTCAGCAACCGCCCAAGAAAGTGCTTCTTCTAGTGAAGAACTGTCACTACAAGCATCTACCCTCAAAGAAACTGTATCAAAATTTAAAATTAAAAACTACAATTCTGCTATCACCAGAAAAAATATTAATAAAAATATATTAGATAGTATTATTGATTCTCCACTTGAAAGTATTCCAAAAAATTCAGATTTTGCTCTTGCTGGTGTTGGTAATAGTGCTAAAAGCCCAAAAATAATTTTAGATGAAAATAATTTTGGAAAATATTAATTTTTAGAGTTTCCCATACATAAAATATTAAAAATCTAAACTACTATAGTTTAGATTTTTTTACTATACTAAAAAAACTAGGCTCCTATCGTATTTTGGACTGATGAAAATATTCTTGAAAAAACATCTCAAAACCGTTAAAACAGAAGAAAACCAGCCATCTAAAGATTATGACTGGTTTTTTTCTATCCCATTTTTTCTAATTATCTTTTTGGTAAATCTGGTATAGTCTGTCCTGAGTCTCCATTTTCAAGTATATTTTCACATAAGTATTTACCTATACTATTTACACTTGCTGCACCAGAAGGTGCTTTTTCATGAACTCTTTCCTTCCAAATCTGCCATATCATAAAACCATCATTTGGTTCCCCTTTGTTTTTAATATAATTTACCATTATTTCTACATTATAGTATTTTGTAACTATATTATTTTTTCCCGTTAACATTTCAGCATCATATTTGATTCCTGATTCAGCATTTAGCTTAAGTACAGCACCGCCTGCTCCTTCAGGAGCAACTTCCATTCCCATATTAATTGGCCCATTATATATAGCTCTATAGGATTCATATCCTTCACGAGGATCATAGTAATTGCCTCCATCATATGACATAAGATTTATATGATCTATTTTATCTCCATGATCTTTGACAACTCTATACATTGTCCCACCATAAGGCGAACCCCACTGTACTTTTCCTTCTTCAAATTTAGTACCTTTTACATAATATGCTCCAGTTGACCATCCTGCAATAGATATACCTAATTTACTATTACTTGATTTTATTTGTTTATCCAATGATGTAATTATATTAATTATTTCGCTATCCTTTGAGCATGAAAACTCATTTTCAGACTTTTTATTACATTGTGAACCACTTGATTCCCAATCAATATCAACACCTGAAGCACCTAGATCAGTAGCTAAGTCTACAATATTTTTCGCATTAAAACCATTCCACTGGGCTCCTTGACTGTAAGACCATCCACCAACAGATAACCATACTTGAGTTCCTCTTGAAGTTAACTGTTTAATATTATTTTTTAATTCCTTTATATCATTAGCACTAAAGGTTTTTTGCCCACTGTTTGTTGAGGCACCTTCAACAAATTCAAAACCTGTAACTTTTTGATCAAAATTGTTCGAACCTTTTTTATAAGTTGTATTAGGCTTCACAAAAGATAAATTTATATGTGTAAAATAGTCTGGTATATTGCTTGTCTTTAAATCTTTTATACTTGTATTCCAAGTTCCTGCATAACCTAGATACATTCTTGATTCTTTTTTTATAGGTTTTGTATTATTTGAATTGTCATTATCTTTTGGTTTTTCACTTGCTTCAGGCTTATTTGTCTCTTTTGGACTTGGTTTGTCAGTTTTTGATTTTTCATTCTTTGGAGTTGGCTTTGGTGTACTATCTTTTTCATCAGATGATGATACTTTTATCCACAATGCTGGAATCTTGTCAGGAGGCCAGATAAATAAAGACCTATGTCCTTGTATACATTTATAATTATTGTTTTTATATTTAACAACATCACCTATTTCATATTTTTTAAGAAAATTATTCCATTCCTCTACATTAGATGTATCACTTTTTATTGGCTCTTTATTGTTATCTTTTTCCCCTGGAGTTGCTGTCTCTTTAGGGTTTTCTGGCTTTTTTGAAACTACAGTATTGCCAGAATCACCAGGATTAGCAGGTATTTTACTATTACTATTATTTTTTTCTTTATTTTGATCATTTATTTCATCTACATCTTTTGAATCTCTGTTAGTAGTATCTTTTTCTACTGGTGCTGGAGTTACCTTATCTTCTCCAACTGGTATAGGTTTATTACCTTGTAAAAGCTTATTATGCAAAATAGTCATTAAAGGAAATCCGTTTGTATCATCTCCTGTTATTTCCCATACAACAATGCCACCATAATTATTTGCATTAACAAAATTACATCTCTCTGCTAAAGACTCTTCATCTTCATATGTGTACATTATTCCTTTTTCTTTGTTATATAAATATGGAACTTTAGCATATTTATCTCTATATTTAACATAACCTGCCTGCTTTTCAAGCTCTTTCATTTTAAAAAATGGATTTTGGCCACCAGGTGATTGAGGATTATCCCATGTACCAGGAGCTCCACCATTTGCTGTAGCAAATAGACCATTTTCACCTGTACTATCATCAACACCTTTCCATCCTCTTGAATAAAAAGGACTTCCAGCATTTAATTTTGACTTTGGTACATTATATTTATCACTAAAAATTTTCATTGCTGCTTCAGTATTATATAGATTTTTTATATCATTTGGTTTTGTTGGTGATGGATCATTTGGATTTTTATATATTGCTGAATGATGATTAGTTGTATTTTCAAATGCCCCATGTATATCATATGTCATGACATTTATAAAATCCAAATATTGATGATATTTATTTGGTTCTTGTTTTTCAATTTTGTCTGCTCCAGCTGGAGCCGCTATTGTTAACATTTTATTCTTAAGATTGTTACCATTATACGCTTCTCTTATTTCCTTTAATAATAGTGTAAAGTTCTTTGAATCTTCCGGTTTTCCTGGACATCCTTTGTCAAATTCATCATTTGGATCGCTTTTTCTATCTGATCCAGGATATTCCCAATCTAAATCAATACCATCTACAAAAGGATACTTTTTTAGAAATGTTACTACACTATCAATAAATACTTTTCTAGTACTTTTACTCGTTGCCATAGCACTAAAATTCTGACTTTTTGTCCATCCGCCCACTGAAATAAGCACCTTAACATTTGGATATTTTCCCTTATAATGTTTATACTCACCAAAGTGTCCCCTTACAGAATCACTGTCCCATCCTCCTGAGTGCTCAAATGTCTTTTGAAAATCTGCAAACTCATCAGTTGTTTTAAGTTTAAATGATGAATCCACTTCAAAAAACGCATGGTTTATAACACTCACCTTGTCCCATGGAAACATACCAACTGTGAAGTTATTATGTGCACTATTATATGTACCCCAATTTGGAAAATATGCAATAACTCTTTTATTTGAGCCTGCCGATATACCAAACTGCATACTAATCATAGTTGCAAAAACTGCTATAATAACTAGTAAACAAATAACAGCCTTCTTTCTATAAACTCTTTTCATTATTAAAATCCCCCTAGCATTTGGCATTTTCAAAAATTAAACTATTCAAGTTCCTTTGAAAAAGTTGACTAGTTTATTTTTTGATTATTCCTAATACCTAATTTAAAATATAATAAGCTTATTATTATAGGTTACGTGCATATATAATATTTTTTATGGTCAAATTAAATAAAAAAAATATTTTGGCTCCTATCGTATTTCAGACTGATGAGATTCCAATAAAAAATTTGACTTTTATAACAATCTAATTTAATATATATTGTTAAAAACATTTATTAATATTACTCTAATAATTTAACTTACAAGTATAACTTTATTGAGAATACTTAAGATATACTATAATAATTGATCAAAACGAGGTAAAATATATGCAAAAACAATTTATAAAGTTTCAAAAATGGCTAATATTATTTGTTATGACTCTATCAGTATTTATGGCTACTCTTGATGGAAGCATTGTAAACATAGCATTACCAGTAATTTCAAAAGAACTCAATGTTTCTATTAGTTCTATTCAATGGATTGTAACATCTTATTTTTTAGTAATATCAATTTCTCTTCTTATCTGGGGAAAATTATCTGATGTATATGGTAAGAAAAAAATTTTTACTTTAGGATTTGTTACATTTACTATAGGTTCAGCACTTTGTGGTATTTCTACAGACCTTAAATTTCTTGTTTTGTCAAGAATCATTCAAGGAATAGGCGCTTCATCTATGATGGCTCTTAGTCAAGGAATTGTTACAGAGATTTTCCCCTCAAAAGAAAGAGGAAAAGCTCTAGGAATAATTGGAACCACCGTATCTATAGGAAGTTTAGTAGGTCCAAGTCTTGGTGGAGTATTAATCTATACTTTTAGTTGGAAGTATATCTTTTTCATAAATATACCCATTGGTATAATTGGTATGATTCTTTCCATCATAATTCTTCCTAAAATCCAAACTGTTCCTAAAAGCAAACCTTTTGATTTTATTGGTACTTTTTTATTTAATACATCAATTCTATTACTGTTTTTAAGTCTATTATTTATACAGGAAGGTACTATAAGTACAAGTTTATTTATTATAATGATACTATTATCAGTAGTAACTATGATTTTATTTTTAAAGTATGAAAAAGTAAGAGAAAATGCTTTAATAAATTTACAATTATTTAAAATTAAAGAATTTTCATTAGGATTAAGTTCAGCTTATATGGCATTTATTTCAATAAGTTCAATTCTATTATTTATACCATTTTATTTACAATTTGTATTAAATTTAAATACTATTAAAGCTGGCATTTTAATTTCTTTCTTTCCTATTACTTCTGCAATTGTTGCACCTATCAGTGGTTGGTTATCTGATAAATTAACTTATAAACCATTAACACTTATTGGTTTGAGCATAAATACTATTACTTTAATTTTCATATCATTTTTAAATGCAAATACTAAACTATTTGTAATAGCTATACTCATGTCATTACTTGGTGCAGGTAATTCAATGTTTCAATCTCCTAACACCAGTAGTATTATGGGATCAGTCCCCAAAAAACATCTTGGTATTGCAGGAGGCACAAATGCATTATCTAGAAATCTTGGTTTAGTTTCGGGAACAACTTTTTCTGTGTTAATTTTTTCATTAGTAACTAAGATGAATATAAATTCACTATCATCTTCAGCAACATTAACAAATTCTTCACTATTTCTAAAAGGCTATAAATTTGTTATATTAAGTACTGTAATTTTTACTATAGCAGCATTACTTATAAATTTAAAGAGAATAGAAAAGTCTTCTTAAAATCGTAAAAATATTCAATTTAAAGATCAGTTATAATAAAAATTATAACCAAAAAAAGTTATCTTATTGAAATGAGATAACTTTTTTAATTAAGTTTTTTATATAGTTATTTACTTTAGGCATAATCCAAAACTTCATAATACAATTTTTTTCTGAAAGTATCGATGGTTTTGACTAGTTTATTTTTTGATTCTTCTTTATATTGAAAAATTATTATGCTGACATAACTAATTTTAGTTTTTCAACTGATTCTACAACACCATAATTAATTGAATTATTCAGTTTTTCTATAGAATCTCCAGGATTATAACTAAAATTCAAATTCATTATTTGATTTTCCTTTATTTCCAATGTTTCATACAAAGGTAAAACTAGATTTTGTGAATACCAATCAACAGTTTCACCAGTATAAAAATCCATGGATAGTAGACTTTTTGTTATAAATTTGATAGCATTTACGCTTGTATCTTTTTTGAAATTAAAATATATATCAGAATCATAGGTATCATTGTTTGATTCACTATAATCAACTATTTTATATACTTGTGGATCTACTTCAAATATATTGTCATCTTTGTGGTATGGAGATTGAAATAAGGAAACTGGAGCATAATAGCCATAAAAATCATATTTTTGATATACAGGTTGTACTGCTAAAATTGTAGCATTAGGTATCATAACAGGTATTTTACCAAAACGTTTATAATGAGAATCTCTAAAAGCTTCTATAACTTGAATCTGTTTTTCCCTTAATAAGGCACTATGTAACATTTCACATATGACAACATCAGCAGGTTCAGGTGGCAACCAAGTTGAAGCATCACCATTTATAACTTTTACTCTATCAGATAATTCATTATCTTTTATAAATTTTCTACTTGCAGCAGCCAGAGTTGGATTAAATTCAACAGCCCAAACATTTGCGCCTTGTTTTGCAGCTAGAAAAGACATTATACCTGTTCCACTTCCTAATTCAACGACATTATCATTTGGCTTAACAACTTTTTTTATAGCATTTTTAAAAGCCTCCATACGAAAATCATCTGTAAGCATTTGGTAATGATAGTGCATAGGAATAAACTGACCTAATTCATTATTTTTCATGTGTAGCATAGTTTTTCCTCCTTAAACCTTATCCATATTTTCTAGTTTTGTATAATTTGATTATCATCTTGAGTATTTTTTTGTGCAATAATATTATCGTCAATAAAAGGGAAAAAATTTATATTAACTTTTATTTTTTTATAATTTTTTTATTGAAAACATTATATATAAGTCATAATGCAGAATCAAAAAATAAACTCTAATTCTCGAGTATGAATTCGCATGATTTAGGCGAACTTCAGATGAAAAGAATTCAGTATTATTTTTTAGGTTTTCCTTATTGACATATTTAAGATAGTGTATTAATATAATAGTACACTAATGTATTAATAAGGAGGTTCTTTTATGTGCTTAAGTTTAATGATAACAGTCCAATATATATTCAAATAATTCAAAAGATAAAAGCTGATATTATCTCTGGAAGAATTAAAGTAGGAAGTAAGCTACCATCTGTAAGGGAATTGTCATTTGATTTCAAAGTAAATCCAAATACAATTCAAAGAGTTTTTATAGAATTAGATAGAGAAGGTATAACCTTTAGTAAAAGAGGTATTGGTACATTTATTAAAGATGACATTAAAGTTTTAAATGAACTAAAAAAATACCAAGCAGAAAAATATACAAAAAATTATATACACGAAATGAAAGAATTAGGCTTAACTAAAAGTGAGGTCTTCAATTATCTTAATTTATTTTTGGAGGAGATTAAAAATGAATATCCTTAAAGCAAAATCAATTGAAAAAAAATACTTTAAAAAAATTGCATTAGACAATATCAACTTAGAAATTGAGGAAGGTAAAATCATTGGCATTCTAGGTCCAAATGGAAGTGGAAAAACAACATTCTTAAAGCTTATAGCAGGTCTTTTAAGACCATCAAATGGTTTTATAAATGTATGTGGTATTAATATATCTTATAAAACAAAAGAATTAATTTCATATTTGCCAGACAGCGATTTTTTATATCAATGGATGAAAATATCAGATGCTCAAAAAGTCTATGACTCATTTTTTTCAGATTTTAACAATCAAAAGTTTGAAGATTTACTAAATTTTATGAAATTAGAAAAAAATTTAAGTGTAAAAAGTTTATCAAGGGGTATGAAAGAAAAATTAGCACTTTGTTTAACTCTTTCAAGAGAAGCTAAATTGTTTATTTTAGATGAACCTTTAAATGGTGTAGACCCAGTCGCAAGAGAAGAAATTCTTGGTGCCATATCAAAGGGATTTGATACAAGTAGTTCTATGATAGTTACAAGTCATATGGTAAATGAGATTGAACGATTATTAGATGAAGTATATTTTTTAAGCAAAGGCAAAATTGAACTGTCTGGAGATATTGAAACCTTACGAGAAAAAAATAACATGTCTTTAGATGATTTATACAGGGAGGTATTTGCATGTTAATAAAATTGATGAGATATGAATTATTTAAAAAATTTAAAACATTAAAAAATCTTTTTATTGGATACATTTCATTACAAATTGTATTACTAATTATTTTGAGAGTTTTTTTTTGGTCACCTGATTATGCAAAAGTTTTTACTTTAAATATGAACTCTGACCATGATATTAGCAAATCTTTTTTTATAACTACTTCAATATATTTTGTTTTAACTATATTAATTTTTTTATTTCCACATATTGAGAGTATCTATCAATATGAAAGAGATTTATCAGGTAAACAATCTATACTTGAAAACATGCTCCCATCAGCTTCATGGAAAAAAATAGTATCGAAATTAACAATACTTAGTCTTAATAGTTTACTATGTCTCACTTTATATTTCATTTCTATTTTTAGCTTTTTACTAGTTTTTTCTAATTTTAATATATCAGAGATATTTTTCAAACAATTAGAATATATTTTCAAAGAACCTTTAAACAGTTTATATTACTTTTTATTAATACTATATACATATTTTTCTTTCATTTTAATAATATATTTCTGTATAGCAGTTTCAAAAGTTTTCTCACATAAAAATAAATATGCCATACCAATTAGTATACTTTGTTTCATCGCTTTTATAAGCATAATAACAATTTTATATTATCAGGTAGAAAAAATTCCTATCATTGAATATAAAATCGGCTTTTTTGATAATTCTCTAAGTTCTACATTATTAGATATATTTGTTTTTATTATACCATTTATAGGAACTGCAAAACTCATGGATAAAAAAATCGAATATTAATTCACAATCTTCTCAAGCAATGAATAAATAGATACATATTAGGCAAAATCAAAAAATAAACTAATCAACTTTTTTTTTAAAATCCATTAAACATCGGTATTTTTAGAAAAAAGTTATCTTATGAAATTTTTGATTATACCTTATTCATTACTTGAGAATTATAATTTTTTTTTAGATATACAATATTATTTTTGTTTTCCTAATTTTATAATAAGTAATTTTAAAACTCCTGCTCCCTGATTTACTACTTTAAAATTACTTATGGACTCAGATGAAAAAGAATCACTTTTTTTAAGGCTGTACATCTGATTTTCATAATAAATATTTCCAAATCCTCTAATACATACGATAATAAAGGGTGATTCAAAAGAATATGTACCACTGCTTTCACCATACTTTAATTCAAAATTAAATATTGAAAAAAACTTATTTCTGTACTCTATTTTAAATAAAGCATCATCCAAATTAGAAATTATTTTTTTACAAAAAGTTTTTGAAATTTCTATTCCCATCATTTCCATATCAAAATTATTTTTTGTATGTGTAATAGCTTTATGTATATAATTTAACCTTTTATTTAACAATATAAATATCATATCATCAGGTAGTTTTATATAACTTGTAAAAAGTTTTTGAATTAAAAAATATATTTTACTGTAGAGTTTAACAGATTTCGGAAAATTTGTTGAAGATTTTTTATTTTTTATATAAGGTTTTGTGTGAATTTTTCCTCCATTTAGTACAATATAAACAGTATCTTTAGAATGTTTATGGTATAGAGTACTTTCACCTGGTTTTAATTTCGCATTATATACTCTAAAATATTCATTCTTAAAACACTCAATATGTTTTGGTTCATCTATTACATTTACATATCCATAGTTATTATTATTTATTTTACTTTCTAACAAATTTTCCTTTTGAAGCCATTTATAAGCATCATTTATCATTTCACTAATTGGTGAAATAGTATAATCAAGTATATTAACTGCTTTACTATAATCACAAAGAATACTCCCAACTGCACGATAGTATTTTTCCTTAGTTAATACAGGTTCTTTTTTATCAAACTTTGACTTTATAAAGAGTAAAAATAACAACAATTTCAAAAAATACTTATTAGTAGTTTTAAATGATTTCTTTTTCTCCATAATTGTTTCTATCTCATTTACAATATCAAGAAATTTAGCCTTTACACCTCCCAAAAGATAGTTTTCTCCACTTCCCCCCTTATATATTGCATTTATATGTGCCAAAACAATATCCTTAACATTACACCACATAGCCTCTCCTGGTGGAATTACAAGTAATTTGTCTTCATATATTGGTTTTATAAACTGATTTGTCCAATTTTTTGTATCATATGGTCCAATAATATTGCAAGGATTTAATATAATAGCATTAAGACCATCTTTTACAGCATTCTTTATAATAGACTCTGCTAAATATTTCGTTTTGCAATAATTAATATTGCATGTCATAGCATTTGAAGTTGTTTTCTCATTAATAATTTTACCAGTTTGGTATCCATAAGCTGATATAGAAGATGTATAAACAAGTCTTTTCACATTTTTTTCAAAAGCTATTTTCACAATATTGCTTACACCCATAACATTATCAATATACTGTATATGGTCATTTTTTGCCCATGCACTTGTATTTGAAGCTAAATGAAATATCACATCAATATCTTCTGGAACTGAGTTCTTTAAAATATCATAATCTAAAATATTTCCTGGTATTTTTAAAACATTTTTATTTGGTAAATATTTCAAATCTGTTCCTGGAAGATACATAGCAATAACATTCCAATTTTGTTTTTCAAGTTCTTTGATCAAATTAATACCTAAAAACCCTGTTGCACCCGTCACAAAAGCAGTCTTCATAATTAACCTCTCTTCTTACAAATAATTAATTTTGTTTGTACTACATATATAATATTAATAGAATTTATTATAATACTCATTAACATAGGTTAATTATTAGATATTTATTTTATAAATTAAAAAATTTTATACAATTAAGGATAGCCTAAAAAATATAATACTGATTTATTTTTTTGCTATCCCTAAAATTGCTATAAATCTTAGATTTAAATAACCTCAAAACCATCTTCTAAAACTTCTTCTGAATTAGTGCCAACAAATACTTTGAAATCACCAGATTCTACAACATATTCCATATTCTCATTATAAAAACCTAAATTTGAAATATTCAATTTAAAAGTAACTATTTTTACTTCTCCAGGTTGCAATTTAACTTTCCTAAAATCTTTTAATTCCTTTACAGGTCTTACCCTTGATGCAAATAAATCTTGAATATATAGTTGAACAATTTCATCGCCTTCTCTATCTCCTAAATTTTTAACATCAATCCGAACATCAATTTCACCATTTTTAGAAATTTGTTTTGGATAGATTTCCAAATTACTATATTCATAATTAGTATAACTTAGTCCATATCCAAATGGATACAATGGTGTTATTGGTGAATCTATATATTTTGAATCATATTCATAAATGGATTTTGATTTTTCTGGTGGTCTACCAGTATTGGTATGATTATAATAAACAGGAATTTGACCCGATGTATGAGGAAAAGTTGTTGTAAGTTTTCCGCTTGGATTTACATTTCCAAATAAAACATCACAGATAGCATTTCCCGCTTCTGTTCCCAAGTGCCAAGCTTCAATTATAGCAGATATATTTTTATCTGCCCAAGGAATTGATATAGGTCTTCCATTCATTAATACTAAAACAATAGGTTTTCCTATTTCATTTAATTTTTTTAATAGTTTTTCTTGCACTCCAGGTAAATCAATGTTGGACCTACAATGTGCTTCTCCACTCATTAAAGCTGATTCACCTAAAACCGCAATTATTGCATCTGATTTTTTTGCCATTTCAATTGCTTCATTAAAATATTTTTCATCTTCTCCTTCTATTTCACAACCTATTGAATACATAATATCCGTTTTATCACATACAGCTTTGTTTAGTCCTTCTAAAACAGTAACAACTCTCTCTTTATTCCCTGTTGTTGCCCACGAACCAAGTAAATCTTCTTTATTATCAGCTAATGGACCAATTAGTGAAATTTTCTTCAGATTTTTATCAAGAGGAAGAATTTTCTCACTATTTTTAAGTAAAACTATTGATTTTTGTGCCGATTCTCTTGATAATTCTAAATACTCTTTTTTCATTACATATTCATTTTCTAATTTTTCATCTGATTTATATGGATTATCAAATAATCCTAACATAAATTTTAGTCTTAATACATTTCTAACTGATTCATTAAGATCGTCAATCGAAATGCTTCCCTCATCAATAAGTTCTTTTAAATTCTTCAAGTATCCAAAAGAACACATGTCCACATCAATTCCAGAATTAAAAGCTGCGTTAGTTCCACAACTTAAATCTTTTGAATGTCCATGAGTAATTAACTCAGCAATTGCGTTATAATCACTTATAATCACTCCTTCAAATCCTAATTTATCCTTTAATACATCTTTTAATAAATATTTATTAGCAGTACATGGTACACCATTTAAATCATTAAAAGCAGCCATTAAAGTTCCAACACCTGCTTTTATAGCCTCTTTAAATGGAGGTATATAAACTTCATGTAATTGCTGTCTTGACATATCAACAGTGTTATAATCTCTTCCACCTTCTGCTCCACCATATGCAGTAAAATGTTTTGCACAAGCTAATATATTTCCATTTTTAGATAAATCCTCACCTTGATATCCATCAACTTTTGCTTTTGCTAAAATTCCACTTAAATACGTATCTTCACCAAATCCTTCTGAAATTCTACCCCAACGAGGGTCTCTTGCAATATCAACCATTGGTGCAAATGTCCAATTTATACCAGCCGCCCATGATTCCATAGCTGAAGCCCTAGCCGTTTTTCTTGCAAGTTCTTCATCCCAACTGCATGATTCTGCAAGAGGAATTGGAAAAATAGTTCTATAGCCATGTATTATATCATTTGCAAATAATAATGGTATTTTTAATCTTGATTCTTCAAGGGAAATTTTTTGTAACATATTTATCTTTTTTACTCCATCAAGTGATAAAAAAGATCCTACTTTTCCTTCTCTTATAAGATCCTTATAAAATTTTTCTTCACTACCATAAATAGATGTTCCCACTTGATTTAATTGTCCTATTTTTTCATCAATTGTCATTTTATTTATAATGTCATTAATTTTGTCTTCATATTTTGTTTTTACAAATCTCAACTGTTTATTTTCTTTATTCATATAATACCTACTTTCAAAATATCATTTTTTATTAAAATCGTAATCTGTACTGTATATAATGAAAATTTGTAGATTTTAGGCAGAATCGAAAAAATTGTCTTCTGAAATTTTTAATTCTGCTTTATAGGTTATTTTATCTAACTTAGGGATAGCAAAAAATAAACTCTAATTCTCGAGTATGAATTCGTGTGATTTAAGCGAACTTCAGACGAAAAGAATTCGGTATTATTTTTTAGGCTCTCCTTACTAGTATATATGATAATTCTAAAAATACTTAAAATCAATTTAAAATACTCTTATAACTATCAAAATATAACGATTTACTAAAAAAAATATTAAAAATTGCCTTATGAAATTTTCAATTATAGTTAACTCTAAAAATAATTGTTTTTACATTATTTTTCTTTACAATAATAAGAATGTGATATACAATTTCATAAAAATGAATATAATATTTTCTTCGGGGCAGGGTGTGATTCCCTACCGGCGGTTAAAGCCCGTGAACAACATTTTGTTGATTTGGTGCAATTCCAAAGCCGACAGTAAAGTCTGGATGAGAGAAGATTTTTTTAATGAGTCTTATTTTCTTTAATTAAAATACACTGATGTCCCAAACTTATATTAAGTTTGAGGCATTTTTTATTTATATATGCATTACAAATATAAAAAGGAGAATTTAGTTTAATATTATGAAAAATACTGATGAATTTTATATGCAAAAAGCAATATCACTAGCTTTAAAAGGAACAGGCACCACTCATCCAAATCCAATAGTTGGTTGTATAATTGTTAAAAACAATAAAATAATTGGTGAGGGTTATCACAAAAGATATGGTGATTTACATGCAGAAAGAAATGCCTTGAAAAATTGTATTGAAAATCCTGAAAACGCTGAAATGTATGTTACTTTAGAACCATGTTGCCATTATGGTAAAACACCTCCTTGTACTGAAGCTATTATTGAAAATAAAATCAGTAAGGTAATTATTGGATCAGTTGATTCAAATCCTCTCGTATCAAATAAAGGTATTGAAAAACTAAAAGCTAATAATATAAATGTAAAAACAGGTGTACTTGAGGCAGAATGTCTAAAAATAAATGAAGTATTTTTTCACTATATTAAAAACAAAACACCTTTTATCTCTATGAAATATGCAATGTCATTAGATGGGAAAATTGCTACTTCTTCAGGCGAATCCAAATGGATAACTGGAGAAGATGCAAGACTTAACGTACAAAACTTGAGAAATAAATATACAGGTATCATGGTTGGAATAGGAACAGTTTTAACTGATAATCCAAGCCTTGATTGTAGAATTCCAAATGGAAATAATCCAATCAGAATAATTTGTGATTCCAAACTTTCAATACCTTTAAACTCTAAAATAGTATGTTCTTCAAAAGAAATACCTACTATTATCGCATATAATAAGATATTTAAAAACAAAGAAAAACTAGATAAATTAAATAAATTTAATATAGAAACAATTTCTATTTCATCGAATGAAAATAAAACCAATATAAATTTATATGAATTATTTAAAATTCTTGGAAATAGGGGAATTGACAGCATTCTTGTTGAAGGTGGTGGCAGAATACATGCTTCACTTTTAGAAAATAATCTTATTAATAAGGTTTATTCATTTATTGCACCTAAACTTATTGGTGGTAAGGATGCGCTTACTCCTATTGAAGGTGCAGGAATACTTAATTTATCATCTGCTCCTATACTTTCATCAGTAAATTTTGAAAAATTAGGTGATAGTTTTTTAATATCTGGAATTATTAAAAATAATTAAATTTATTTATATTTATTTAAAATTATTTGAAATTATTTGAAAGGAATGATTTAATGTTTACAGGAATAATCGAAGAAATTGGAGAAATAGCAAGCATAAAAAGAAATTCCAATTCATCAGTTCTTACAATTAAAGCTAGTAAAACACTGGAAAACACTGTAATTGGTGACAGTATAAGTGTAAATGGTGTCTGTCTTACAGTTACTTATATTAAAAAAGACAGATTTAACGCTGATATCATGCCTGAAACACTAAATAAAAGTTCACTCAACCATCTTAAATCATCAGATAAAGTAAATCTTGAAAGAGCTATGCCCATAAACGGACGTTTTGGTGGACATATTGTTTCAGGACATATTGATGATATAGGAAAAATATTAAGTATTAAAAAAGATGATAATGCTATCTGGTATACAATTGAAACTAATTCTGATACTCTTCGATATATTGTAAAAAAAGGTTCAATCGCAATTGATGGAATAAGTCTTACTGTAGCATTTGTAAATGATTATCTTTTCAAAGTATCTATAATACCTCATACACAAAACACCACAACTCTTTTATTTAAAAATACAGGTGAAATAGTGAACTTAGAATGTGACATCATTGGTAAGTATATTGAAAAGCTTATGAAGAATAATTCAATTAATAATGTCAAAAAAGAATCAAGTCTTTCAAAAACAATTTTATCAGAACATGGTTTTTTATAAATATAATCAAATACAATTATAAAATGAAGGGTAGGTTTTAAAATTGAAAGAATTTAATACAATTGATGAAGCAATTATCGACATAAAAGAAGGAAAAATTGTTCTAGTCATTGATGATCCTGATCGAGAAAACGAAGGTGATTGCATATGTGCTGCTGAATTTGCCTCTCTTGAAAATGTTAATTTTATGGCAACTCATGCAAAAGGACTTATATGTATGCCAATGAGCAAAAATATTACTAAAAAACTTGATTTAGAACAGATGGTTGAAAATAATGCAGATAATCATTCTACAGCTTTTACCGTTTCAATTGATCACATTGATACAACTACTGGGATTTCTGCTTTAGAGCGTTCGATTACAGCAATTAAATCGGTTGAAGAAAATACAAAACCAACTGATTTTAGAAAACCAGGTCACATGTTCCCACTTGAAGCTGTTGAAGGAGGTGTACTTAAACGAGCAGGGCATACAGAAGCAACCATTGATTTAATGAAACTTGCAAAACTAAAAGAATGTGGTTTATGCTGTGAAATAATGAGTGAAGATGGAACAATGATGAAAACTACTGAATTGCTAGAGTTTTCCAAAAAACACAATTTAAAAATAATTACAATATCAGATTTAGTAGCATATAGACTAAGTAAAGAGAGTCTTGTTTCAATGGAAGCAAAAGCAAAGTTCCCAACCAAATTCGGTAATTTTGATATCTATGGATTTGTAAATAAACTAAATGGCGAACATCATGTTGCTATTGTTATGGGCAATATTAATGATGGTAAACCTGTTCTTTGTAGAGTACATTCAGAATGCTTAACAGGTGATGCTCTTGGGTCATTAAGATGTGACTGCGGTGACCAATGCAATGCAGCTCTTAAAGCTATAGCAGATGAAGGAAGAGGAGTTCTATTATATATGAGACAAGAAGGTCGTGGAATCGGTCTTATTAATAAATTAAAAGCTTATGAATTACAGGATCAGGGTTATGATACAGTTGAAGCAAATATTAAATTGGGATTTGCACCTGATTTAAGAGATTATGGAATAGGGGCTCAAATTTTAAACAGTTTAGGTGCTAAAAAACTAAAACTTTTAACAAATAATCCTGCCAAAATTTCTGGTCTTTCAGGTTATGAAATTTCAATAGTTGAACATATTCCTATACAAGTTGCTGCACACAAAGAAGATGAATTCTATTTAAAAACTAAACAAGAAAAAATGGATCATATGACAGAATATTAATTTAAAATAAGTATAGCCTTAGGATAACCTAAAAAATAATATAACATTTTCTCGTCTGAGAATTACTAGAAATTAGGAGGAAAAATAAATGAAAAAATTAGAAGGAAAAATGATTGGAACTGGATTAAAAGTATGCCTTGTTGCCTCAAGATTTAATGAATTTATTGTTTCAAAACTTATAGGAGGAGCTGAAGATGCATTATTAAGACATGGTGTTGTTGCCGATGACATAACTCTATCATGGGTTCCGGGAGCATTTGAAATTCCATTTGTAGCCGAAAAAATAGCTTCCTCAAAAAAATATGATGCAGTAGTTTGTCTAGGTGCTGTTATTAGAGGTGCAACAACACATTATGACTATGTTTGTGCAGAAGTTTCAAAAGGAATTGCTCATGTTGGTCTTAAAACTGGTATTCCAACTATATTTGGTGTCATAACAACAGATAATATTGAACAAGCTATTGAAAGAGCAGGCACAAAGTCAGGAAATAAGGGGTATGATTCTGCCTGTAGTGCAATAGAAATGGTTAATTTAATTAAAAACATTAAATAAATACCCAAATAGATAAACTTAAAATTATAAGGCAGAATCAAAAAATTGTCCTATGAACTTTTTAATTCTGCCTAATTTATATCAATCTCTATTTATGGTTCCTATTCATTAAAACATCTTCAGTTGGTGACATTACATTAGTTACATCATCTACTATAATATCTTTTTTAACGTAAAATTTCATGGGTTTTACATTTCTTACATCAGATGAGGAGCTTATATATACTTTATATAATCCCTTCTCTATTACCCACTTTGAATTTTCACTATTATAGCTTGCAAGTGTTGATTGATCAATTGACATAGAGATTTTTTGAGATTCTTTTGATTTTAATTCTTTAGTTTTAGCAAATGCTTTCAATTCAATGCTAGGTTTTGAAAGCTTGCCATTTGGTGCACTGACATAAGCCTGTACAACTTCCTTTCCAGAAATCTTTCCATTATTTTTGACATTTAATGAAATATCTATACTATTATTTTTTGAATTTAAATTATTTCTTAATTCTTTTTTTGAAAATTTAAAATTAGTATATGAT
>JBDMZA010000534.1:0-3006 GCA_039770155.1 Clostridiales bacterium | reverse complement strand
TCCAGATAATACAATGACATCTTGCTTAGTTAGCAAGTCATCTATTTTTTTTATATATTCTTCTCTTCCAGTAAAAGTAGAGCTAAGTATTTGTAAATTTGTATGCATTATTTTTTTATTTGGATCGAATTTTTTATTCTCATAGTTAAAATTTTGAGTTCCATTATTTATTACGGTTTGAGGACTATTATTAAATGTATTGTTTTCAAAATTTACTTGGTTTGTTACATTTAATTTTGCATGTAACAATATTTCTTTAATTTCTTCATCTTCTTTAAGAAAAATCTCTAAATAATTTTGATTCTTCTTAAATGTTTCAGGAGCATCATTTATTTTTTTTGTAATCATTTTATAGTCTTCATCTTTTAATATCAAATCCTTTAAATTAACTTTCAGTTCACTTTCAGTTAAGTAATTTTTAGATTCTAATTGTTGCCATATGCAATCAATTAAAATATGTAAATTTTTACTATTCATAATTTGGCAACACCTTTTAAATATTTTTATATTCAAACAAAGACATTAATGATCTTTAACAATTTTGGCATCAATCTTTGAATTACCTGAACTTATATTAATTTGTCCATTGTTATTACTAAAATCTTTTTCTTCTTTATCAACTTTGTTATAATTAAAATTCTGAGTTCCATTATTTGTTACAGTTTGAGGACTATTATTAAATGTATTATTTTCAAAATTTACTTGATTTGTTACATTTGATTTTGCATGTGATAATATTTCTTTAATTTGCCCATCTTCTTTAAGAAAAATTTCTAGATAATTTTGATTCTTCTTAAATGTTTCAGGAGCATCATTTATTTTTTTTGTAATTATTTCATAGTCTTCATCTTTTAATATCCAATTCTTTAAAGAATTCTTTAATTTACTAGAAGTCAAACTACCACCATGTTTTATTAAGTCCCATGCTACGCCACTTAAAACTGTTGCTGTTAAAAAATCCATTAAATCATCCCCTTTGAACTAATTTTGTAAAACATAACTACTAAAATAATATAATATATCTTCAGATCTCTGAAAACATTATATGTAAAAAAGGATTATTTGGTAAATTTAAATTATTTTGAAATAAAATAAATCTTTATAGTTCTTTTATATAAAGTGTTATAGAGATTTTATAATTGTGAATCTTACTCAAACCTATTATGTTACATTGAGAAAATTTGATTTTTTATTTAATTCTTTAGAAAATGTTTAAAAATAGCAAATTATATCGATTTTTTTATTGAATTAAGCTATTTTAGCAACTTTTGTTTTCCATAAAAATCTTTTTTAAGATAAAATTTAAAAATAAGACATGAATGAATTAATAAATTTAATAAATTAAAAGATACTAGGGAGGATTAATATGACAAATGAAATAATATTTTTATTTAGAGATATTAGAACAAGAACAGATATTCCTATTCCTAAAATGTTTATAGATGATATTCAGAGATCTATTTCTGGTAAACATGAATATAAAATTATGACAAATTTAAATGAATCACAGAAAAATAAATCTCCAATTATGGATTTAGTAATAGCTATAATTGCTTCTGGTACTGTTAATAATTTAATATCGATGTTATTTGAAATATATAAAAAAAAATGGGAGCAGAAGAAAAAAACTTATAGTATTGTTATAAAACATAAGGATAAGGAATATTTTTTGAATAATTTGTCATCCGAAGAAATAAATTTTATTAATATAGATGATAAACAAAACATAAAAGTAGTATCTGATAAACCATGTGATTATGAAGTTGTAGCATTAAAAAATGAATTTAAATAATAGCGAATTAATTGATTATTATCAAATGTATACGAAAACTAAATCAATTAGTATTTTTTTAGAGAAGCTAAATGAATCTATATCGAATGAAAAAAAAACACCAGTAAAGCTTTATTTTGAAATTTGTAAAAATTTTATTTTAAAAGAAAGGTACACTGAAGTAATTGATCTAGTTCAACACATTTTATCAAATATGAATACTGAATTGGAATATAGTGACATATGTAAATTTTATGAGTTACTTGTTAATTGTTATGAAAAAATAAAAGATATTCAAAATTTCTGTAAATATATTTTTATATTAGAAAAATTATCTTATACTAATGGGGATTTAGAAATTTTAGAATTTGTATATGTTAAAATATCAGAATATTGCAAATGTTTTAATATTTATGAAAAATTTATTCAGTATCAAAACAAATTATTAAGCTTATATAAAAAACAAAATAAAATAGAAGATACTATCAATATATTGTCTAATTTGGTTGATTATATGGTAAACACTGATCGATATGATGCTGCGAGTAAACAAATTAATAACTTGCTTTTTATAGCAAATAAATCCAACAATCTTCATGCAAAGTGGATTGCTATAACTTATATTGGGATTATCCAAAATCGTTTGGGTAAATTAAAAGAAAGTAAAGAATTTCATGAAAGGGCTTTAGAAATTGCAAAAAATATAGAAGACTATAGTAAAATTTTAAGATCAATGTTGAATATAGGTAATATTGTTAGAAAAAATTGGGAATTAGAAGAAGCAGAGAAAATATTTATTAAGATAAAAAAGCTTGCTGAAGATAAAAAAAATATATTAACAGAAAATATTTTTTTATATGTCATTTCTGGTGTTCACACTAATTTGGGTGATATAGCACTTCTATTAGGTAACTTAGATAATGCAAGGTTTCATATTTTAGAGAGCCTGAAAATTGATAATAAGCTTGGAGATTACTATGGACTAGAAAATAGTTATTACTCATTAGCAAATATATATTTAATAATGAATGATTATGAGAAAACTATTAAGTATGCTAAAGAAGGATTAAATATATCAGAAATAACTGGAGATAAAAATTTATTATATTGTTTTTATAACTTAATTTATCGTACAAACTTAACCCAACTTTCCTATTTCCAGTTGAAAATCAACTAAATTATTAAAAATTTAGCTTAAAAATAAGAAAATATGCACTTCAAACGTGCATTATATG
>JBDMZA010000533.1:0-8293 GCA_039770155.1 Clostridiales bacterium | reverse complement strand
GGCTTAAACTTAGTTTAAGCGATTAATTATTTTAAAATATAAATTTACTCTTAGGTTTTTTCTTACCTTTATAAGTAACAATAGATATTTTTACGTAATATAATTAATGCAATTGTCAAAATCATTAATAATTTATTCATTATCTATTAAAATTATTATAATAGAATAATAAATGTTACAAAAAATATTTTATTAAAGGGGAAGATTTTTCATGAGTTTATTAGATTTTAAAAAGAAACACAAGTATCTTGAGTTTATTATATCCAATGAGATGAATAGTTTTTCTCACAATGTTAGACATTTTAATAGAATGAAATATAAAAAAAGAAAAAGACAAGGGCAGGGAAGGAAAAAAACAATTTAATATATATTAAATCCCGTTTATTTAAAATAAACGGGATTCTTATTGTATTTCATCTTAAGGCAGTATCAAAAAATTGTCTTATGAAATTTTTGATTATGCCTAAAATCAATAAGAATAAAATCACTTATATATCCTAACATTAGAGAAAATCCTAACCCCAAAATTAAATCTTCAACAAGATTTAATATATTGTTTTTTATATATTTTTTTTTAGATAAATCTTCAAATTTCACTATATCTATATACTCTTCATTACTCAATTTGTCCATTTTAGTCTTTAAAACTATCAATAATAAGTTAGCTGTTTCTTCAGAAATTTTAGGATTCTTTGAAACGACACTTACTTTTACCATTCTGATATTATCATCTGTAAAAATTTTAATAGAATTCTTCATAGTTTTTAAGGAGATATTTTTATATTTAGGATATTTTTTAATAATTATATTTTGAACATCTTTTAGTATAAATTCAGATTTAAGAATATTTATATAATCATTTTTAATCATATTAGAAGCTTCTATATCTCCATATGTAATTCCATCATCTAATTTACTTTTTATATAAAATTCAGATTCTGCTGTATAATTATTTGAAATAATAAAATAATTATATATAAAAACTATTAATAAACTGATAATAGTAAAAAATAAAAAAATTTTTTTGCTTTTTGGTAAAAATTTTTCAAATCCTATTTTCATAAATTACTCCTAATTTTCGAATATGAATTCACGAGATTTAAGCGAACTTTAAGCGAAAAAAATTGGTATTATTTTTTAGGTTATCCTTATGTAAAATATAATAAATATTACTGTCCAGATATACTATTTAGGCATAATCAAAAGTTGGCTAGTTTTTTTTGATTCTGCCTTACAAAGAAAAAACTGTTCTATAAGCTTTATATAAATTCTCTCTTTCATATTTCCATTCCAATTGATTTTTAACTCTATTATAACCATATTCGCCCATTTTTTCTCTTAGTTCTTTATTAGCTAAAAGATGTATAATTTTTACTGCCAGGTCAACAGAATCATTTCTTTTTGCATACAAAGAAGCATCTCTTGCAGAAAATTTTCCTTCCTTCAAGTCAAATTGTACAATTGGTTTTTTTAAAGCCATGTATTCCATTACTTTATTCATTGTAGATTTATCATTCATTTCATTGTATTCATCTGGATTCACACATATATCTGTTGTATTTAAAGCTTCTAATAGTTCTTTGTCAGAAACTCTTCCTGTAAAGGTAAAATAATTATAAACACCATTTTCTCTTGCATATTTTTTTATGTTTTCTAACTCTGTGCCTCCGCCTACGCATATAAAATGAATGTTTTCTATCCCTTTAACTCTTACAATATATTTTGCTGCATCAATTAAATAATTCAATCCCTCTTGCTTTCCTATAACCCCAACATATCCAACTAAAAAATTTTTACCTTTTTTTAAATCTTGATTTTTTTCAACAATCTTAAGTCTTTCAAAGCTTGGTCCACTTCTCACAATAAATACATCTTTTTCTCTTTTTCTACCTCTATTTAAAGCTATTTCTTTATATGATTCATTAGTTGCAATTGACACATTTGCAGTTCTAAAAGTTAGTCTTTCAAAAAACACCATCATTTTGTAAAAAAAATCTTTTCTTTTAAATTTTGCTATATATAATTCAGGATTAATATCATGATGATCAAAAACAAATTTCTTCCCTAATAGTTTAAAAGGTAGTGCTACAAAAAATATTAGATCTGGTGGATTACAAGCATGAATAACATCAAATCCATTCTTAAAAAAACATTTTAATGTAAGGTAAAATTCGTTTATTATGGCCCATGAATATTCTAAAAAGTATCCTATTGCACTATCTGCTTCAACAGGTAGCTTATGTCTATATATTTCAATACCATCTATCTTCTCATATTTTTTTTCATAACCCTTACCCACTGGACAAATTATCATCACTTTTGCACCTTTATCTCTAAGTGCAGTAGCTTCTTGCCAAACTCTCCTATCAAATGGTGCTGTAAGATTTTCAATAATTATCAATACTCTTTTACCAGCAAATTCCATGGTAGTTTTCTCTTTCATTTCCCATATCTCCTATTCCCACTAAATCTAGAATTATTTGATCATCATTTATTAAGTCATCATCAATAATTTCATTAAATTCATCTTCCTTATTTCCTATAACAAGAATTTCTGATGACTTTATTAATTCATCAATACTATCTACCATTAATGTTGAAATATGAGGTATATGATTTATTAAATAATCCTTATTTGCACCTATTAATTTTGCTAAAGATACATTTTTATCATAAATTCTAATATTATAGCCCTTTCCTATAAGAGTCTCAATAACTTCTACCATTGGACTTTCTCTCAAATCATCCGTTCCTTCTTTAAAACTTAATCCAGCTATGCCTATGTGTCTTTTTTTGAATGAAATAATTTTCTTTATTGTATTTAATATATTATTATTATTACTCTGTATAATAGACGATAAAAGTGGTGTTTCAACATCTATCATTTTTGACAAATAATTAATAGCTCTTAAATCTTTAGGTAAACAAGAACCTCCAAAAGCAAAACCTGGACTTAGATATGCTTTTGATATATTTAATTTTTCATCCTTTTTAAAAATATTCATAACTTCATGAGAATTCACATCTATTTTGTTACATATTTGCCCAATTTCATTAGCAAAAGTAATTTTTAGTGCATGAAAATTATTGTCAACATATTTCACCATTTCAGCAATTTCCAATTTTGTCTTAATAATTGGTGCATCAACAGAAGAATATATATCAGCAACAATATTTGAAATACTTTCATTATCTGATCCAATAACAGTTTTAGGTGGATTATAAAAATCATCAATTGCTGTTGCTTCTCTTAAGAATTCAGGATTAAAAACTGTAAAAAAATCTTTATTATGTTCTTTTTCTGAATACTCCTCCAATACAGGTATAACTCTACTTCTCATAGTCCCTGGTATCATTGTACTTCTAAAAATTAAAATGTGCCCTCTTTTTTTATGCTTTAATTCTCTTCCTATGTCAATACATACATTTTCTAAATATGAAATATTTAAACTACCGTTTGATCTACTTGGTGTACCAACACATATTAGAGAAAATTCCGTTTCGTTAATAGCCTTTTTAACATTATTTGTAGCTATTAAACTACCATTTTCATTTGACTTTTTTAGCATTGTATCTAAGTCTTTTTCAATAATTGGTGATATTCCCTTATTTAGCATATCAACTTTAGTATCATTTATATCAACACCAATAATAAAATTTTCCATATTTGAAAGACATGCAGCACTCACTACCCCTACATATCCTAACCCAAATATACTAATTCTCATTAATAACCTCCAAAATAAAAAAATCTTATTTGCATAATGTTGTAATAATACTTTATGCAAGTAAGACTTATTATAGCTAATAGGATTAATTATTAATATTACCCAAAATGAGTATTTTATATTAATTTTTTATGTCATATTGAATTAGGCAGAATCAAAAATTTCATAAGACAACTTCTTTCTGAAAATGTAGGTGGTTTAACTAATTTTCAAAAAAAGTTGATTAGTTTATTTTTTGATTCTGCCATAAATAGATTCTAATATTAATCTATTGATAAAAATTATATTTTATTTAAAAATTATTTTAAATGAGGTTTTCATTTTTATTCCAGTACAATTCCTTTTTCTCACCATAATTGTGTGACATGGTTCCTTATAATCATACGATTTTGAATACCAACCTATACATTCATTAATGTTTCCTTTATCTACGACAATCTCTGCAGTCTTGTCAAAATCTAAAATACATTTTCCCATTTTAAATTCAATAATAATTGTTCCATTTGAATGTTTGACCACTTTACAATCAGGATGAAGATGATAGCAAAATTCTAAATTATTGCATCCTTTTGAAGAAATATCATCTACGATTTCCCATTTTTTATTTTTCTTATAGTAAATAATTTCTCTAGTATGATATAGTGGATTTTTCAATCTTAAATATCCATCATGAAAGCCTTTAGCATTTTGTAAATATGTATAACTTATTATGTCTGCTTTAGCTTTTTTAGACCACATAAAATTTCCACTCATTATAGATTGATCACTATTATTTACATTTAATGTATTATGTGCCCTTGTGCCTCTAAAATAATCTCTCCATTTTTTATTTACATGATAAGCATAGGTTCCTGGATCAACAAATATAGGGACACCACCTGCTGAAAAGTAAAATGATAAAGCATCTGCATGTCCATGTGCAGACAGTGATAAATATCCCAAAGAGCCACAATCAAATATCATCTTCTGCTCATTAAACATATTAAAGTCATCACCTAGAATATAATATCCACCTTCTTTAAAATATGCTGGTAATGATCTTGTTCTTTTAGGAAGAATATATTCATTCATATTTATTATACTAAGTAAAAAACTTGTTTTATTATCTTTAATATAATCTGTCTTATAAAATTCTTTACGTTCAAACAAAAAGGCTCCAGTATTAATAATTGATCTGTATATACCATATTGGTTTTGTCCAATATCTATAACTAATCCATCATCTTCATCTCCAAATTGAGGAAAATTAGAACAACAATCTTCAATAGCAACTAAAAATTCTATCATTTTTTCTATCATAGCCCAGTATTCTTTAGAAAAATCACTCTTACTTATCTTACCTATAAATCCTGCAATTATTAAAAAATCCAAAACAAATTGTTGATATGATATTGCTTGCTCTTTATTAACTCCATCTTCATAATTTTGTTTTATACACTCTTCTTCCAATATTTTTTTTGCCGTTTCTAACCAAACTGATGTTTCTTCATATTTAGGGAATATACTTGAAGCAATAAATACACCTGCTGCTTCTCCAATCAAATGATTATTAGCTGATGAATACTTACTATAATATCTGTTAATCAACCAAATATGCTTGTAAACAGAATCTACCCATATTCCTTTAAATTCATCATCTATCTCATTTTTTATAAAACTATAGCATAATGACCAATTTATTAATCTGATACCAAGTTCTAAAGAACTTGACCAGTTAACCCCGTATAGAAAAGGATTTTGTTTTATCCATTCATTAATATAATATTTAATTTTTGATATATATTTTTTATTATTTGTAAGATTATAAGCTAAAACTAATTTCAGCAAAAACAGATGTCTGTTTATCTCCCAAATGTACTTAATATCACCCATTAATTCTCCATCTCGATAATCAATACTTTTAAAATAGCTTTTTTGAGGAGAACATTTTAATGATTTATAGTCCTTATGGTAATTTATTCCTTTAGAAATATCTATATCTTTCATAGAAAACAAATCAATTTTTCCAGCACAAACATTTTCAGCATCTCTAACAATGAAGGCTTTATTCCATAAATTAATATTTCTATTTAATTTAATACCATAGTCCATATCCAATATATTATATTTAAGTTTTTTTTCTGCTGTATATTCTTTATCTTTGATTATTTTCTTTTTTTCTTTCAATCTATGCACAATTTCCCCACTTGACATTCGCATAAGTCTATTAACTAAAAAATTATAATTCAATTTAAATCACTCCCATAATTTCTTGAGTATGCTTCAATTTTGAATCATACTTCAATATATCCAAAAAATATAGTAATTAAACTTCATTGAAAATTATAATTTATTTTTTAGATTTTTTTATTTTGCATAAGTTTATTTATAAAAGGACTCTTTTTGTAATTTGATCCCATTGGTATCTTATCCATTATTTTTACAAATATTTTAAAATCATAACCTATTCTTTTATTGGTATCATTTTTAATAAAATCAATCGAATCTTCTTTAAATGAGTTGTTTATTACTATATTTATAACTATTTCACCTTTTTTTTCCTGTATAATTTGAAATTCATCTATTCCATCAACTTTTCCTAAGAAAGACCCTAATAAATTCCCTGGTATATAAATACCATTATTAGTTATAATATAACTTATTTTTCTTCCTTTTATTGATTTTATCTTTCTGAATTTAAAACCACATTTACATTTTTCTTTAGACTCTTCAACTATATCACCTGTTCTATATCTTATAAGAGGCATTGCATAATTAAATAATGTTGTACCAACAACTTCCTGTCCAAATTCTGTCTCTACAAGTTCTGTAATAGAATAATCTTCAACAATATGATAATGTCCATCTTTGCACTGTGAAATAGCTGAAACCCTTTCAGATTGACCATACCAATCAAATATTCTACATCTAAATGTATTTTCAATAAAGTTTCTCTGATTTGTCATTAGCATTTCTGATGAAGTGAATATATAGTCAAATGTAAAATTGTAATTAGATTTATTTATTATTTTTGCCAACAAATATGCTGTTGATGGATAAGCATATAATATCTTCGGCTTATATTCACAGATTTTTTTAATCATTATTTCTGAAAATTTCTCTGTTAAATGATATGATGACATAATCATTTCATTATCAATAGAATTTATAGACCAAAAAGGAGGTTCTATTATTTCTGATGAAACAACATCATTTCCCCTTAAAACAACTTTTCTTTCTTTATTATATCCTGACTTGTTCCAATACCTTGACAATGCTGCTTGTTCAAAATTAACACAATGAACATCTCTCATTATTTTTGATGGAACACCTGTTGTACCACTAGAAGTTTCAATTTTACACAATTTACCAATACATTTCTTTGATATCAAATCTTGAAAATTATTTTTCACAATAGTTTTGTCCATCATTGGAATTTTTTGCAATTCATCTAAAGAATTTATCTTTTCAGGGCAAATACCGATTTTATCAAAAAGTTTATTATAATAAGGAACATTTTTATATGAATATAAAATTACTTTCTGTAATCTCTTTAATTTGTAGTTCCTCATTTCCTCTTCTGAAAATTTATATGTTTTTTCTAATAATTTTTTATAATAATGATAAAATAAACTTCTTCTCAAAATATGATCTATATAATATTTATATTCCATTCTTTTATTCCTTTCAAAATTTTCAGGAATCTAAAGTAATGTCACATTTTTATTATAAGGATAGCAAAAAAATAATATTACATTTTTAAAATATAAATTTATTTTTTCAATGTCCTTAAATTATTAAAATTACATGATCCATCATTTAAAAAATTGGATTTATTTTTTTGATAATCCTTAATATAAATATTATTTTTTAATCATTATGGAGAACCCAAAAAAACACTATCACATTTTTTTATGTAAAATCATTAATTTTAAAATGTGTACTATTTTTTAGATATCCCCGTTTCATCTATTACAAATAAATTTTCTACACCAAAAATTTGATCTGATTCAATTTCAAAAACCTCAATTAATTCATTTAAAAAGTTTTTAGCAATTTCTTCATTTTTATTTTTATAAGAAATTGTCATTAGTCTTGAGTTTAGTTTCCTTTCTACTATTATATCATTAATAAGTAAATTAACAGTTGGTAATTTTTGCTTTTTATTATTTTCTTCAAAATTATTTTTAGCCTCTTTAATAAGACTCTCTGATTGTATCAATTCTACAAGATCTTTTGTTATAGAAAGTCTTGCATTTAATTCTTCATATTTTAATAATTCTTTAGATTTATCTTTATCAATAACCCAAATTGTTTTCTTTATTATGTAATATTTCCCATCAAAAGAATCTTTCGCTAAATTGATAAAAAATAGAATAAAAAAAATACTCATAAATATAAAAAATCTCTTTCTGTTTTTTAATATGAATTTTCTCATTAGTTTCATTCTTTTTACCCCTGAATTAATTTAAAGAAATCTAAAAAATTTAATGTCCAGTTATCTGAAAATGTGATTTTTTTGATATCCTTAATTAATGATTTTTATAGAAAGTTTTATATTATTTTTTTATTACATATACCATAAT
>JBDMZA010000532.1:0-3539 GCA_039770155.1 Clostridiales bacterium | reverse complement strand
CAAAAAATAAACTCTAATTCTCGAGTATGAATTCGCATGATTTAAGCGAACTTCAGACGAAAAGAATTTGGTATTATTTTTTAGGTTCTCCTAAGGAATATCTTTGAAAAACTAAGGATTAAATGTACATAAGTGAATTTGAAAGAACTTAATAAATATTTACTTGCATTAAAGTAAAAAATATGATAAATTAGTAATAACAACAATTAAATATTGAACCTTATCAAGAGAGGTGGAGGGACTGAGCCCGATGAAACCCGGCAACCGACAGATGTGACGGTGCCAATTCCTGCAGAATAATATTATTCTGAAAGATGAGGAGATTAACCAACCTCTTCTTTTAAACAGAGGTTTTTTAGTTTTTAAAAATAAAACACATATTCTTATATATTGATTAACTAAAAAATCCGATAAACATAGTGTATTAAAGGATAAGAAGAACTTAAAAAATAATACTAAATTCTTAATAAATGAAGTATATGATTTTGATGATCTTCAAATAAAAAAATATTATATTATTTTTTGGGCAAAAATAAAAATAATTAGGAGGAAATATAAAATGGCGAAAAGATTGTTTACTTCTGAATCAGTAACAGAAGGGCATCCGGATAAAATTTGTGATCAAGTTTCAGATGCTGTACTGGATTCAATTTATGAAAATGACCCGAATGCTAGAGTTGCATGTGAAACATCTGTAACAACAGGTTTAGTCCTTGTAGCAGGAGAAATTACAACTGATACATATATTGATATACCTAAAGTAGTTAGAAAAACAATTAAAGATATCGGATATGATAATGCAGAGTATGGTTTTGCTTCTGATACATGTGCAGTATTAACATCTATTGACGAACAATCACCAGATATAGCACAAGGTGTAAATAAAGCTTTAGAAGCGAAAGAAGATAATATGTCAGATAAGGAAATTGATGAGATAGGTGCAGGAGATCAGGGAATGATGTTTGGTTTTGCATGCGATGAAACACCTGAATATATGCCTATTCCTATTTCATTAGCACATAAACTAACTAGAAAGTTAACAGAAGTAAGGAAAGAAGGAATAATAAAATATTTACGACCTGATGGTAAATCCCAGGTAACAGTTGAGTATGAAAATGGTATACCAGCTAGAATTGATACAGTAGTTATTTCAACTCAACATGCAGATAATATACCATATGAAGATATAAAAAAAGATGTTATTAATAAAGTTATAAAACCTACAGTTCCTGATAATTTAATTGACGAAAATACAAGATTTTTAGTTAATCCTACAGGTAGATTTGTAATTGGAGGACCACAGGGTGATGCTGGATTGACAGGTAGAAAAATAATAGTTGATACATATGGAGGCTATTCAAGGCATGGAGGAGGAGCTTTTTCAGGAAAAGATCCTACAAAAGTGGATAGATCAGCAGCTTATGCAGCAAGATATGTAGCTAAAAATTTAGTTGCTGCAGGTATAACAAAAAAATGTGAAGTTCAATTAGCCTATGCAATTGGTGTAGCAAAACCTGTTTCAATTTTAGTGGATACTTTTGGAACTTCTATATTAGATGAGGAAAGTATAATAAAATTAGTAGATAAATATTTTGATTTAAGACCTGCAGGTATAATAAGGAGTTTAAATTTAAGAAGACCTATTTATAGACAAACTGCTGCATATGGACATTTTGGAAGAGATGATTTAGATTTGCCTTGGGAAAAAACTGATATGGCCGAAAAGTTAAAAGAAGAAGCTTCAAAATAGAAGGCATAATTAAAAAATAAACCCTAATTCTTGAGTATGAATTTGTACGATTTATGTAACTTTAATACAAAAAGAATTAAGGTTTCTTTTTTTAGCTTAAAATATCAATTATATTAAGATCAGTATTTTTGGAAAGATCAATAATTTGTGATACATTATCATTTGAATTTATTCTTAAAATAGGTTTAGCAGGATCTTTCTTGTTTTCTTTTATTATTACTCCTATATAACCATTATCTAATTGTACATAAAGATTTTTGGGATATAAAATTATGTTTTCAATAAAAACTTTAGTAAAATAAGGATCGAATTGTTTGGATACATTTTCTAATAGTACTTCTTTTACTTTATGGGGAAGCATTTTCTTTTTATATATTTTATCAGAGGACAAAGCATCAAAAACATCTGATATAGATACTATTTTGGCGAAATCAGGGATTAAACTGTTTTTCAAGCCTAAAGGATAACCTTTACCATTAATTTTTTCATGATGCTGCCATGCAACATTTGCAATAGAATTTTTTAACCCATCTGTCTTTGTTAATATTTCATATCCATAAATCGTATGAAGTTTCATTATATTAAATTCATTCTCACTTAATACCCCTGGTTTTTCCATAATTTCAATGGGTATTTTTGATTTGCCAATATCATGTAGTATTGCAGCAATGCCTAAATTAACTAAATCTTTTCTATTATAATTAAGTGCTATTGCAGTATTTAAAGAGTAAATACAGACATCAACAGAATGTACGTATGTATAACTTTTAATATCACTTATTCCTGTCAATTGTATGAGTGTATTATTTTGAGAGATTTGACCTAAAAGATTGTTTACAGTTTCTCTTACTAAATCTATATCTAGTTCATAACCGTCTCTTACTTCATTAAAAATATTTTTTATAGTTTTTATAGCTGATGAATAAATTGATTCATCAGGATAAATTTTTTCAAGTTTGGATTTAGTTTTGTTTATATAAATATATGGTATATTAAACATTTCTAACTTTCTCTTATATCTTGGTTTTATTACAAAACCTGATAATAAAAGAATTCTACCATCATCTAAAATTACATCTCTTGCTAGTTTCATGCCAGTTTTTATATTTGATAAAGGAAGTTTTATCACGAAAGTCCACCTCTTGTTTTATTTTGAAAATTGGTACAATTAAATTTATTAGATAGATCAGAAGATATTAAATAACCACACTATTCTTTTCGTTTGAAGTTCGCTTAAATCGTGCGAATTCATACTCGAAAATTTGAGTTTATTTTTTGGATATCTCTTAGGCAGAATCAAAAAATAAACTAGTCAACTTTTTTTGAAAATTCGTTAAACCATCGATATTTTCAGAAAAAAATTGTTTTATGAAATTTTTGATTATGCCTTAGTTCTAATATTCACCAAAATTTAATAATTTCTAGTGATTATTAGATGAGAAGAATATGATATTATTTTATATTTCCCTAAGTGAAATTTTTCAAAAGATTTGAATAAAATTAATATAAAAATATTCATTTAATAATTTTAATTATAACATTTTTATTTTTTTAAAACAATATCAAGATTATATATATAAAATAAAAGACTTAATGTATAATATTTATAAATATTATACATTAAACAAGTATAGCTTGTTTTTTGGATGTCCATTAAGAAGAACTAAAAAAATAATATTATAGCATATTCAATAAGGCATAATCAAAAATTTCATAAGATAATTTTTTTCTGAAAATATCGATGGTTTAACGAATTTTCAAAAAAAGTTGACTAGTTTATTTTTTGATT
>JBDMZA010000531.1:0-9174 GCA_039770155.1 Clostridiales bacterium | reverse complement strand
TTTGGAGATGGATATGGTCTACATATTGAAAATATTATTGAAGGAACACAGGTAACTATATCTATTCCATATAGTGTAGGGGAGTAATTATGTATAAGGTATTGTTGGTTGATGATGAAAGAATTATAAGAGAAGGAATTGCCACAACGATTGATTGGAATCATTATGGATTCGATTTGATTGGGACGGCACCTAATGGATTTGAGGCTTTTAAAATCATTAAACATTTAAAACCAGATGTTGTAATTACAGATATAAAAATGCCATTGATGGATGGAATCAATTTAATATCAAAAACGAAGGGTTTTGATGAAAATATAAATTTTATTGTATTATCAGGATATGGTGAATTTGATTTAGCAAATAAAGCAATGCAATTTGGTGTAAAGCATTATCTTATAAAGCCTTGTAATGAAAACAAAATAATCAATGTACTTGAGGATTTAAAAAAAGAATTAATCAGAAAAGATAGAAAAGAAAAAGCATTAAAAAATATGGAAAATAGTTTGAAAAAAATAATTCCACTTGGAAAAGAGCAATTTTTACATGATTTTATTATGAAAGGAGAATATTTAAAGAATGATTTTAAATATTATAAAAAACTTTTCAAAATAGGAAATGATAGATTAAGATTGATTATATTAAATATAGAAGATGAATGGGAATTTAAGGATATTCATGATTTAAAGGATATAATTAATAATTTATCACAAAAATCAATTATTTATTTAAGTACTATTATCAAAAATTATTTAGTTATTTTAATAAAAGAAAGTTCAGTAACAGAAATAAGAAATATTATAAGTATTATAAAAAAAGAGTTTATGAATAAAAATAATAAAACTGTAACAGTGTTTTATAGTGATAGTGGTTATTTTGATAATATACCAAATTTATATACTAAAACTTATCAGAACATAAAATATTCATTTTTATCTATTAACAATGCTGAAAATGAAAAAAACAAAGTAAAACTTTCATTATTAAATAATGAACACTATTCTCAAATAAATAATAAAAAACAGAAAAAATATTGTAGTCTGGTAAATAAGATTATAGATAGTATATATGATAATTATGAAAATGATAATTTTTCTTTAAAGTGGTTAGCCAGAGAGATTATTTATATGAATGAGGGGTATCTTAGCAAAGTTTTTCGAAAAGATACAGGAGAAAAATTTTCTAACTATTTATTGAAAGTTAGAATGGATAGAGCAATAGAATTAATAATTAATTCTGAAGATGATAGGGTGTATGAAGTTGCAAACAAAATTGGATTAGGCTTAAATCCTCAATATTTTAGTCAATTATTTAAAAAGTATACAGGATATACACCTACAGAATATAAAAATATAAAATTAAATAGTATAGTGGATAAAGTAAACTAAGGGATGTAAAAAAAATGAAACCTAATTCTTGAGTGTGAATTCCCATAATTTAAGAGAAGTTCAGACGAAAAGAATTAGGTATTATTTTTTAGGTTATCCTAAAGTATCAAATTACCATAATTACTATCTACAAAGAGGAACATTTTTCCATTCCATATCAGTTGCAAAATAGAAACTTGGATATGATGGCTGATTGTAAACAACATTCTGCCAGGCAATGCCTGTTCTATATTGTTTATCATGCATTAGAGTATATAGTTTATGATTTGTTAATTCAGTGTTTGTGAATATTCTAATTGCTGTACTATCTTCTGTTCTTAAGAATAACTCTTCTCTCCAATCACCAAATATATCTGCAACAAGACAAGGGTTTCCTTTTGTTCCGTTATTTGAAAAAGTTCCATCAGCAGTTAAGATTGTACCTTTTTGATAGTCGAATATTGAAGGAGTTACTTTTTGAGCTCCCTCTATTATTTGAGTTGACATATCAGGTGACCATTTTATATTTGCATTAGTAGAAGGATATTTTGTATCTAATAATTCACCTTTTGCTGAACGAAGATTCATAGCCCATACTTCAAGACCTCTAGTATTAGGATCTATATCACCGATCATACATCTTCCAGTATCTTTTCCAGAGTATTCTCCAAATAAAACTTCACCAGTTTTTGCATCTCGCATTGCATATCCATAAGGTGCATACCTGCCGCCTTCATGACACATGAATATTTCTAGTCCGGGTCTGTCAGGATCAATATCAGCAACATGTAGTGCATCACCATGACCTAATCTAAAATTAGTTCCAGGATCAATACTTCCTTCAGGTAAAATATCAAATGAATTGTAGAGCATTTTACCATTATTGTCTATTGTAGATGAGCCATAAATAATTTCATCCTTACCATCTTGATCAACATCAGCTACACTTAATGAATGTGCCCCTTGAGTAGTAAATTTTGCGTATTCTGGGTCAGGATTAGTACCATCAACACCATGTGGATTTGCATTAAAAGGATTATCCATAGGAGTCCATCCACTATCAACATACCAATTTTCTTTTAATTTTTTTCCATCCCAAGAATAAGTTACAACAGTTGATCTTGTGTAGTAACCTCTTGCAAATATTGCATAAGGTTTTTTACCATCTAAATAAGCTACACCTGCTAAAAATCTATCAACTCTGTTTGCAGGCTCGATTCTAGACATTGCATAATCTCCCCACATTAATCCATCATCGTATCTTTCTGTTTTGTATTTAATTGTCTGCAATTCTTTGCCTGTTTTACCATTAAATACTGACAAGTATTCTGGTCCATCAACTATAAATCCTTCAAATTCTCTTAAAACGTTTTTACTACTTCTGCTTGGAGCATATGTATCAATAAAATAGTCTGTAAGCGCTTGAGCATCTTCTTTAGATAATGGATAAGTATATTGTTTTTCTATACCAAAACATTCTTCCAAAGTTTGAGGCCAATTGCCATTTGTAACTTCCTCATGATTTTGCCAATCCATAAACATGTCAACTACATGATTATAGTAATCTTCTGCACTTAATCTGTAATCATCTGTATTTTTATATCCTGCTTTAATATCAGATTTAGGCATTTTTATGTATTTTTCAGATTTAACTGAACCATCTTTTTTGTATCTTATTATTTTAGTTCCTGGAGCAGTTTTAAACATGGATTCAGCTTTTCCATCACTGTCAAAGTCATAAACCAACAATTGAGTATAATGTGCTCCAGCTCTTATATTTACACCTAAGTCATACCTGTATAAAAGTGTACCATCAATTTTATAACAATCAATATAAATATTTCCTGTATATCCTTTTTGAGATACATCTTTAGAATTTGATGGATACCATTTTACAAAGTATTCATATTGACCATCACCATCAACATCGCCCACACTCATATCATTTGCTGAATATGTATATGATTCTCCAGCTGGGGTTACCCCATCAGCGGGTTTTTTAAGTGGAAGATCATAATAAGAATCTTTCCATGGTGTCACAGTTTTGCTTTTGTCAGTTTCTTTGCCTCTTTTATTAACAGCTTTTACATAGTATTTAGAATCAACTGTGGAATCCTTATCAATATAGTTTGTACTATCTTTTACAGTTGCTATTTTTTCTCCGTTTTTGTAGACATTGAAATTAACACCAGTAAGTCCTGTTTCTGAATAGCCGGTTGCCTCATTTTTTAATAATCTCCAACTTAAAAATACTCCTTCAGTTGTGGATGTTGCAACTAAACCTCTGTCTAGTTTTTCTAAATTAGATTTAGAATTTGATTTTTTAAAGATAGTATTTTTTTCGGCAGCTGAAGTTATAAAAGTATTTACTAGAAAAATTGATGATACTAAGACTAGAACAAGTAGATTTTTTTTGTTAAGAAAGCTTTTTATCAAATACATAATATTGTAACCCCTTTCTTAAATTTCGCTTTTTTTCATATAATACATTTAATTGTAAAATAATTATAGAAAGAATTCCAACTTTTTTGTTAAAAAAACAGTTTTTTAAACAACAAAAACGTTTATTTTTATTATGCATTTGTTAATTTTGAGTTAGTATATATACAATTAGGTGAATTCGAAAGGTTGAATACAATAATATTAATTTAGGAACATCCAAAAAATAAATGCTAATTCTCGAGTATGAATTCGTATGATTTAAGGGAACTTCAGATGAAAAGAATTGAGTATTATTTTTAGGTTCTCCTTAAGAGGCTGTACAAAACTTTAGAGAGTTATTAAATTTCAAACTGTTTTTAACATTTTCGAAAACATTCAGATTAATTTAGGAGGGGATTAGTAATGAAACTGAAAAAATTTTTTATACTTATTTTAGCAGTTATAATGTCCGGAAGTGTGTTTTTTACATCTTGCTCAAATAAAGATGATGATTCTGATAATTCAGGTTCAAAAGATTCTAAGAAAAGTTTACGTATTTTATGGTGGGGATCACAAACTAGAGCAGATGCTACTCAAGAAGTTTTAGATAATTATGCCAAAGAAAATAATGTTAAATTTGAAACAGAATTTGCTGATTTTAAAGGTTATTGGGATAAGATAGCTACATTTGCATCTACTAACAGTTTGCCAGATATAATTCAACAGGACAACAGTTATATTGTTGAGTATGCAACGAAGAACACTTTAGAAGATTTACAACCATATATTGATGATGGAACATTTGAAAAAGATAATATTCCAGAAGATATACTGGAATTAGGTGTAGTAAATGGGAAAAATTACGGAATAAGTTTAGGAGTTAATACTCAATCCATAATATATAATCCGGAATTATACAAAAAAGCAGATATACCTGAACCAACAGGTGATATGACTTGGGAAGAGTATTTTAAAGATGCTGAAGAAATTTATAAGAAAACTAAAATACAAGTTGGTTTACCATTTTCTAAAGATCCTAAATTATTGATAGAGTATTGGGTAAGAAGTGCAGGAAAAACTCTATATAGTGAAGATGGAACATCACTTGGTTTTGATGATGAAGAATTATTAGTGGATTTATTTAAGGAAGAACAAAGATTAATAAAGACTGGAGCAATATATGATCCTGCAAAAGCTGCTTTAGAAATTGCTACAGAAGAATCATCACTTGTAAAGGAAAAATCAACAGGTGGATTTGCCTGGAGTAATTTCTTAGTTCAATATAATATTGCAATGAATAAAAAATTGGGTATAGTAACGTTACCAAAAGCTCCAACAGGTGATGAACCAGGAATGTATATAAAAGCTTCTATGTTTTTCTCAGTAGCAGCATCTTCAGAAAATAAAGAAGAAGCTGTAAAGGTAATAAATTATTTTACAAATGATATTGAAGCAAATAAGATTTTAAAAGCTGATAGAGGAGTTCCTATTTCAGATTTAGTTAGAGAAAATTTAAAAGATGTTGTTGATGAGGGAACAAAGCAAACTTTTGATTATATAGATGTAGCTTCTGAAAAAGCTAATTCTGCGCCACCTGAACCTTCAGGAGCACAAGAAATATTTACTCTTGCTCAAGATATAAATGATGAAGTTATAAATAATAAGAAGACTCCAGAAGAAGCTGCTAAAGATTTTATTAAAAAGGCAAATGATGTTTTGGCTAAGAATAAATAATTGTACTATAGTCTATAATTTATTTTTGAATAAAATCAGGCATATTAAATCATTTAAGGCAGAATCAAAAAATAAGCTAGGAGAGCCTAAAAAATAATACCGAATTCTTTTCGTCTGAAGTTCGCTTAAATCGTGCGAATTCATACTTGAGAATTAGAGTTTATTTTTTGGCTATCCCTTAGTCAACTTTTTTTAAAATTCGTTGAATCATCGATATTAAAAAATTGCTTTATGAAATTTTTGATTATGCCTAATATGTCTGATAAAAAAATCATGATAGTTTAAAGTCTTAAAAAATCTATAAATTCAAGGTTTTATATTAAAAACAATTAACAATATAAAATTCATTAACTTTAAGAATAATAATTTACTCTAAAATATCCAAAAGTTAAGCTATGAAGAACATAAAGATAATATTGTATTTTCTAGTCTTAGAATTACAATTTGTTTAATGGATATCTTTATGCAAGAAAAGAGGTTAATATATATGGCAAATTTTAAAAAATTAAATTACAAAAGAGAAACAAAAAAAAGTAAAAGTTTGACCAGATTTTTAGAAAATGATAATATCGCAGGATATATTTTTATTTCACCGTGGATTATTGGATTTATTGCATTTACAGCAATTCCTGTATTAGCATCACTATGGTTCTCATTTACTGACTATGATTTATTGACAAGTCCTAATTTCATTGGTTTGGATAATTATAAAAAAATGTTCAAAGATGATGAAGTTTACAGAAAATCATTATTTGTAACGTTTTATTTTGTTTTTGCATCTGTACCACTAAGACTTATATTTGCATTATTTGTAGCAATGCTTTTAACAGTTAAAACAAAAATCTCAGGTTTATACAGAACAGTGTTTTATATACCTTCAATTATTGGAGGCAGTATTGCAATAGCAGTTATTTGGAAAAGAATCTTCCATGACGATGGTGTTTTAAATGATTTATTGGCGATGATTGGCATAAAAACCAATATTTCCTATTTGACAAATGAAAAAACAGCAATATGGACGCTTATAATACTTGCAGTTTGGCAATTTGGATCATCAATGTTAATCTTTTTAGCTGGACTTAAACAAATTCCTGATAGTTATTATGAAGCTGCAAAAATAGATGGTGCAAATAAATTTCAAAACTTTTTTAAGATAACTATACCAATGCTTACTCCAATAATATTTTTTAATCTTGTTATGCAAATAATTCAAGGCTTTATGTCTTTTACTCAAAGTTTTGTTATTACAAGTGGAAAACCTATGAATAGTACTCTATTCTATTCAGTATATATGTATAACAGGTCATTTAAATTTTTTGAAATGGGGTATGGAAGCGCAATGGCATGGGTTATGCTTTTAATAATAGCTGCATTTACAATTATAGTTTTTAAATCATCTGGCTCATGGGTTTACTATGAAACAAAGGAGGATAAATAAATGAATTATAAAACATTAACAGAAGAAAATGGACAAAATGCACTATTCAAAAGAACTTTACATAGATTAAATAATAAACATGTTAAAAAAATATTATATCATATATGTATGTTAGTATTTTCAATTATTATGATTTATCCTGTTTTGTGGATGGTTATGAGTTCATTTAAGGGGAATACAGAAATATTTACTAACGCATCAAGCCTTATTCCAAAAGAATTCTTATTTGAGAATTACAAGATTGGATGGAAAGGATTTGGAGGCGATACTTTTAGTATATTTTTCAAAAATTCCTTTATTATTTCAACTATATCTACTATAGGTGCAGTTTTATCATCTGTTTTGATTGCGTATTCTTTTGCTAGAATTAAATTCAAAGGAAGCAGAATTATGTTTTCTATAATGCTCATGACTTTAATGCTTCCATATCAAATAATAGCAATACCACAATTTATAATATATCAAAAAATGGATCTAATAAATACATTTTGGCCATTAATATTACCCAATTTTTTTGGATTTCCATTTTTTATTTTTCTAAATATGCAATTTATAAGAGGAATACCTTCTGATATGGATGAAGCAGCTGTAATAGATGGTTGCAACAGATATACCATATTTACTAAGATTATTTTACCACTATTAAAACCTTCAATAGTTACATCTACAATATTCTCATTTTATTGGAGATGGGAAGATTTTTTTGCACCATTGCTTTTTTTAAACAAACCCAAGTTATATACAATACCTCTTGCACTTAGGATTTTTGCAGATCCTACATCTGTATCTAATTGGAGTGGTATGTTAGCTATGGCAACACTTTCGCTGGTGCCTGTGTTATTTATTTTCTTTTTGTTCCAAAAGTATCTAGTGGAAGGTATAGCTACAACAGGTATAAAAGGATAAAAATAAGAAGAACCTAAAAAATAATACCGAATTCTTTTCATCTGAAATTCGCTTAAATCGTGCGAATTCTTACTCAAGAATTAGAGTTTATTTTTTGGATATTCCTAAGGAGTGAAATTTATGAAGATATTAGAGTTTGATAGAAAAAATATAGAAAATGTAATTGACAAAGTTGTAAAGAAAACCGTATATATGGATATGAAATGGAATTGGCCATGTGGTGTGGGATACTATGGAGTTTGTAAAGCATGGGAAGTATTAAAAAAAGATGAATATATAGAATTTTTGGTCGAATGGGTAGATGAATATTTAGAAATAGGTCTACCACCATTTATGGTTAATTCAGTTTCTATGGGACATACTATGTTGACTTTATATGAAGCTACAAATGATGAAAAATACTTAGATATTGCTAATAGAAAAGCAGAATATTTAAAAAATGATGCACTAAGATTTGGAGAAAATATCTTTCAGCACACAGTTTCAAGTAAAAATGATTTTCCAGAGCAAGCATGGGCAGATACTTTGTTTATGGCAGCTTATTTTTTGCTTAGAATGGGTGTGAAATTTAATATTGAAGAATATGTAAATGATGCACTTAATCAATATTATTGGCATGAAGAATTACTACAGGATAATAAAACAAATCTATATTATCATGGTTGGGATAATGTAAATAAAAATCATATGTCAGGTGTTTTTTGGGCTAGAGGAAATGCATGGGCAACGCTTACAATGGCTGAAGCATTGAAATTGTTGGTTCCACAAAATCCATATTTTATGAATATAGATTGTTCATTAAGGGATCAATTGAGTGCTTTGGTAAGACTTCAATTGGATAATGGCCTATGGCCTACTGTATTAACTGATAGTTCTTCATATGGAGAAGTTTCAGCTTCAGCAGGAATAGCGACAGGTTTGTTGATTTATGCTCATCCTGAACATGGAAACCCTTTGTATTTAAAATATGTGAATAAAGCTCTAAAGGGTATTTTAGAAAATATTGATGAAGATGGTTCTGTAAGAAGTGTTTCGGCTGGAACTGCGATAATGGAAAATGAAGCTACATATAATAAAATAGGAAAGAAAAGAATACAGGGATGGGGTCAAGGATTAACATTAGCTTTCTTGTCAGAGGTATTAAAATTTGATGATAGTTTGAAAAAATAAATGTTATAAATCAGGTGATTAAAAAATCACCTGATAAGGAGGACCTAAAAAATAATACCAAATTCTTTTCGTCTGAAGTTCGCTTAAATCATGCGAATTCATACTCGAGAATTAGAGTTTATTTTTTGGATATCCCTT
>JBDMZA010000530.1:0-2888 GCA_039770155.1 Clostridiales bacterium | reverse complement strand
ATTATTGATTCGAGTCATATTTATTTTTTTAATAAAATTTGAAATTATTATTAATTATTAGATATTTTAAGAAAATATAATATATAGTATTATAATCTTTGATAATTAGATTAAATGGTGAAATATAATGTTGACCTGAATAGGTCAGATGAGTATAATAAATAATGTCGCTGTGAGAGATTCACATCACAATTTTTCCTCAATAGCTCAGTTGGTAGAGCATGCGGCTGTTAACCGCAGGGTCGTTGGTTCGAGTCCAACTTGAGGAGTTTAGTAGGGCCTTTAGCTCAGTTGGTTAGAGCGTCCGGCTCATAACCGGCAGGTCCGGGGTTCGAATCCCTGAAGGCCCATCTTAAATGGAGAGGATAGTATTCCTCTCCATTTTATTATGCATTAAAATTTATGTAATACATTTTTATTTGCAGGAGTGTTTATGAAATTAAGTAGAAGGTTAAATATGATTGTAAATTGTATAGAGAAAACAAATTTGGTTGTAGATATAGGTACTGACCATGCTTTTATTCCTATAGAGGCATTAAGAAGAAATTTAACGAAAAAAGCTATTGCATCTGATATTAAAGAAGGACCTTTAAAGATTGCAAAAAATAATATAGATAAATATAATTTAGCAAAATTTATTGAAACTAGAATGAGTAATGGACTTGCTAATATATTAGAGAAAGAGTTAAAAACAGTAGTAATTACTGGAATGGGAGGTTTTTTAATTACTGAGATATTAAAAAACTCTTTAGAAAAATCAAAAAATATAGATGAATTAATACTTCAACCTATGAATTCATCAGAATATATGAGAAAATGGTTATATAGAAATGGATTTAATATAAGAGATGAAATATTGGTAAAGGAAGATAAGAGGGTTTATTGTGTATTAAATGTGAAATATGATGGTCAAAAAAGAGAAGTAGATAATTTATTTTATTATATAGGAAAAAGACTTTTTGAAAATAATGATAATTTATTAGATGATTATATGAATAGAATTCGAGATATTAATATAAAAAAAATGAAATCTTTAGAAAAGTCTAAGAATTCTGGAATTAAGTATGAAGAAGTATTAAAATTAGTAAATGATATTGAAAAAATTATAAACAAATCTACATTTTAAAATAATGAAACATATGATTTTTAAATTTTTAAAATGTGATATTAGTTTTTAAGTGCGTATAAAAAAAATCTTATAAAAATATTTGGAGGTGTTTAATATTAGTACAGTTTTGAAAAATATAATAAATGAGTTAGAAAATATTGCACCAATTTGTTTAGCGGAAAAATGGGATAATGTAGGTTTAATTATAGGTGATGAGAATTTTAAAATAAATAGAGTTTTATGTGCATTGGATGTAACAAAAGAGGTTTTAGAAAAGGCAATTTCTGAAAAAGCTGAATTAATAATGTCTCATCATCCATTTATTTTTAGAGATATAAAAAATATAAATATGAATGATAAATTAGGTGAATTGATAATTAGTGCTGTTAAAAATGATATAAACATATATTCAGCTCATACTAATTTAGATTTTTCTGATGATGGATTAAATTCATTTTTGTTAAAAAAAATAGGTGTTAAAAAAATTAGTAATTTACTTGATTATAAAACTGAAAATCTCTATAAAATTGTTGTTTTTGTTCCTGAAAATAGTTTAGATAAAGTTAGAGAAGCTATGGCAAAATGTGGAGCTGGATTTATAGGAAACTATAGTCACAGTTCTTTTTATTCTCAGGGAACAGGAACTTTTTTGCCAATGGAGGGAACTGATCCATATATAGGCAAAAAAGGAGTTTTAGAAAGAACAGATGAAATTAAATTAGAAACAATAGTTAAAAAATCGGATTTAGATAAAATTATAGATGTTATGATAAAAAAACATCCTTATGAAGAAGTTGCATACGATATATATAAGTTGGAAAACAAAAACAAAGCTTTTGGATATGGTAAAATTGGAATTTTAGATAAAGAAATTTGTATAGAAAAATTTTTAGAAAACTTAAAATATATTTTGAACTTGGATAAAATTGTTATAATAAAAGGTAAAAATAAAAATATAAAAAAAATTGGAGTTTTTACTGGTGCATTAGATCAAAAAATTATTAAGAAATTAAATAATAAGGTTGATATTTTAGTAACTGGTGATGTAAAATATCATATGGCAATGGACATAAAAAAAATTGGACTAAATGTAATTGATGCTGGTCATTTTAATACAGAGATAATTGCTATAGAGTTATTTGAGAATATAATTAAAGAAAAATTTAAAAATATAGAAATAATTAAAAATGATATAGAAAAAAATCCATTTGAATTTATTGAGTAAACCAGACGATTGCATGTAATTTTACATGAGGAAAGTCCGGGCTCCAAAGGGTAGGATGCCGGGTAACTCCCGGTGAAGGTGACTTTAAGGATAGTGCAACAGAAATATACCGCCATTGTATAGTAACATCCAAAAAATAAATTTATATTTTAAAAAATGAATCACACAAGCTTAGTGATTCTCAAATTTTAGAAATGTGATATTATTTTTTAGAGTTTCATATAAGGTAAGGGTGGAAAGGTGAGGTAAGAGCTTACCAGCGATAAGGTGACTTGTCGGCTATGTAAACCCCATCCGGAGCAACACTAAATTAAAAGCTTTAATGTGACCCGCTAGCTTTTAGGTAAGTGGCTTGAATTATATAGAAATATATAATCTAGATAGATGATCGTCAAATACAGAACCCGGCTTATAGGTTTACTCATAAAATAAATTAAAATGGATGTTTATTGTAGTAATTTACAAAAAAACATATAAAATGTTTTTTGAAGTGGAAATTTATCTTACATATTATTAAAAAAATTGATTAGAGTGATTTGATTTGATATTATATAT
>JBDMZA010000529.1:0-2502 GCA_039770155.1 Clostridiales bacterium | reverse complement strand
CTTTATGTCATCAGTATTTTCTCCACATAAATAAGGTTTTTTAATTTTTTTAGAGTTAACTTTAAAAAATAAATAGGGAATTGTAAGAAAAATAATCATAATAAGTATAAAATAATACATTGGAGTAAATCCTCCAAATTCATTATTAATATTATTTACAATCCATATACCATTATCACCCATAAGTTTCAAACTATCTTTTGGAAAAATTTCTTTAACATAAGGATTAATCAATTTATTGTATATTGGAACAATTAAAACACTTATAATAAGTACTCCTGATAACATAAAAGTCAAAGATGCTTTAATTGAAAATTTAAGTTTTTCTAATTTAAATTGTTTTTTATAGGACATTGTCAATATAATACCAATCCATTGAGACCAAAATACCACAGTAAATGCACTTCCTAAAATTAGTAGTACTAAAACCAATGGAAATTTGACCGCCGCCTCAAGAGCAAGCCATTTTGTTATTAAAACACCAAAAGGTGGTAATAACATCGTTATCATGCCTATAACAGTTATTATTGTCGTAAATGGCATTTTTTTCATTAATCCTTGCATATCTTCAATATCTCTACTGCCAATATTATTTTCAATTGTTCCAACACACAAAAATAAAAGTCCTTTTGAAAAAGCATGAAATATCACTAATAATATACCTGCTGCTATAGCTACATATGAACCAAGTCCTGCACAACATATTATTATTCCAAGATTTGCAATTGTTGAATACGCTAAAACCCTTTTACCATTACTTTGACTAATCGCAATAGCTGAGGCAGAAACGAAGGTCAGTCCACCTAATATTGCAATAATATTACTTAAAGTAGTACCATTATATGAAGGTGAAAGTCTCAAAACAATATACACTCCAGCTTTTACCATTGTACTTGAATGCAGCAAAGCCGAAACTGGTGTTGGTGCTACCATAGCTCCTAATAGCCAACTTTGGAAAGGAAATTGTGCCGATTTAGTAAATCCAGCCAAACACAATAACCCAATGCCAATTGGAAATAATCCTGACATTAAACTTTTATCACTAATATTTATTAATTCATTTATATCTAAAGTACCTATTTTGGAATATAAAATAATAATTGCAAATACAAAAGCCACTCCACCTGCCATATTAATTATAAGTGCTCTTACTCCATTTTTTATAGAAATTTCATTTTTATCAAATGAAATCAGTAAATATGAACATAATGTGGTTATTTCCCAAAAAAAGTACAACCATGATAAGTCATTTGACATAACTAAACCATTCATTGCAGCCAAAAAAATGAAGATTATAAAGAAAAATTTAGGCTGTTTAGATTTTTTTATTTTACTATGTATTTCATGTTCTTTCATGTAACCCAAAGAGAAAATAGCTATGACAGGTCCTATTATTGAAACAAGTAACAGCATAATTAAAGACAAATGGTCTATAACAAAAGTTAATTCAATTTCTTTTGGATGTTTTGTAAGATCAAAAATCAGTAATGGAATAAACTGAAGCAATGAAAGAATAATTATTATTCTATTTTTAAGTTTGTATCCTAGATAAATAAGATAAGATAATAATAAAAAATCTCCACATTTTATTATAAAACCTATTGAAAAAGGTAAATTTAATTCATCTAAACTAAAAACCAGCCTCCCATTATTCTCCATAAACGTTTTAATAATTCCTACAACAAATGTTAACATTAATATAGTTGATAAAATAACAATTACATTTCTTATAACTGGTTTTTTAATTACATAACATAATATTGCACTTAGTGTTGGTATAATAATTGCCAATAAAAACAGTATATTTGTATACACTAAAAATCTCCTTTCAAATTTTTTACTTAATGAAGAACCATAAAAAATATTACTATATTCTTTTCATCTAAAGTTTACTTAAACCGTACAAATTAAGGCATAATCAAAGATTTCATGATACAACTTTTTTCTGAAAATGCCAATGTTTTAATGGACTTTTAAAAAAAGTTGACTAGTTTATTTTTTGTTTATTCTTCAATTTTTTTAATATTTTAAACTCCACATCTATTATTAGGAAAACCTGAAAAATAGCACTACATCCTTCTCGTCTTACCTTCGCTTAAATCATGCGAATTCATATTCGAGAATTAGAGTTTATTTTTTAGATATCCTTAACGATAGGAAATTAGTTTACTTATTAACACTTTTATACTAAATAAAACTCTTAAATATTTTACATCATAATAATAAAAAATACAAAGTATATTTTATAACCTAGTAATATAAATATATACAGAATACACATCAGAATATTGTATACATTATTCATTATACTTTAATCTTTTCGCTATTTCATAAAAAAAATTTTCAATTGTTATTTTTGTTTTATATTGGAGATTTATATATAAAAATTTGTTATAATATCTTAAATATTAATATATAGGGAAGGTTAGAAATGAATACTTTTACTATTTCAAAAAGAGGTTTACGAACACTAATAAAACAATTTACTTTTTATTATTGGAT
>JBDMZA010000528.1:0-3601 GCA_039770155.1 Clostridiales bacterium | reverse complement strand
AATCAGTAAATTTTTTAAGAGCAATGGTTTTTTTTCCTCATTTGTTAAGTACTATTGCTATAGGTGTTGTTTTTAGCAGTCTTATGCATCCAACTACAGGAATAATAAATAAAGGTCTTTCATTAATAGGTATAAATGGTCCCGATTGGCTTGGAGATATAAAATTGTCTTTATTTTCTGTTATAATGGTAGACTTTTGGAAAGGAGTGGGTGTTGCGGTTATTATATTTATCGCAGGCATTTTATCTATTCCAGAGGAATATTATGAAGCATTATTAATAGATGGTGGAAATTACTTTGATAAATTTAAAAATATAATTTTACCTTTATCAAGACATTCTATAAATTCGGTCATTATTTTGAGTTTAATAGGAGGACTTAGAAGTTTTGATCTGATTTGGGTAATGACAAGAGGAGGACCTGGATTTACAACCGATGTTATTTCATCTATTATTTACAAGCAATATCAGGGTGGATTTTATGGTGTTTCAACTACTGGTAATGTAATTTTGTTTATTATGGTTTCAATAATAGCATTTCCATTATATAAATTTCTTTCAAGAAGTGAGGTTGAGTTATAATGAAAAAAAAATATTCAAATATGTTATTTACAAATATCTTTATTGAAATAATTGCTGTTATTTTAGTACTTATTATCTTTGGAATTCCTTTGTTTTTTATTATTATAAACTCGGCTAAAAGTAGAGTTGAAGCTGCACAAATGAATATAATGCTTCCTAGCGTCAATTTATTGTTGGAAAATTATAAGACTGTTTTAACTGCTAATAATAATATGGTTATAAGAGCTTTTTTAAACAGTGGATATATTACAATCCTTTCGGTTATTGGAATTGTTATAGTAGCATCAATGATAAGTTTTATTATGCAAAGAAGACGTAGTAAATTATTATCTATATTTGGATTTTTAATATTTGCAGGACTTATTATGCCACCATCAGTTGTTCCAACAATATGGGTTTTAAATAATATACTTTTATTTAAAACTAAATTAGGATTGATTTTGGTTGAGTTAGCACTTTCATTACCTTTTGCAGTACTTATATACAGAGGATTTTTATCTACTATTCCTAAAGAAATAGATCAAGCAGCTATAATAGATGGATGTGGTATTTTCCGACTGTTTTTTAGTGTTATTTTTCCTCTGTTAAAACCTGCAACAGCAACTATTATTGTTCTTACTTCTGTTACAATATTTAATGATTTTACAAATCCATTATATTTTTTACCCGGATCAGAAAATGTGACGGTACAGCTATCTTTGTATAATTTTATGAGCATGTATTTGACGGATTGGAATTTAATGTTTTCTGGTGTTGTTATGATTTCAATACCTCCATTAATCTTATTTATATTCTTTAATAAAAAATTAGTTGCAGGGATTACAGCAGGTGCTGTCAAAGGATAAAGACTATGTTATTGTGTTTAGAAACTTGATAAACTTTGTATACATTAGAGGCTAAAGATAAGATATTATTTTAAAAAATGGTAATCCTTAAGATATATTGAAAGTTTACAATTAATAAAAACTAAGATAAGTCAGAATCAAAAAATAGACTAGTCAACTTTTTTTGAAAATTCGTTAAACCATCGATATTTTCAGAAAAAAATTGTCTTATGAAATTTTTGATTATGCCTAAATGGTAAAATAGTAGATAAGTTACCACAATTAGAATACGATCCATAATCTGTTGTTAAGAATTATTATGCTAGTTTTATTATGTAATGATATTAATATTGTAAATAAGTTTTTAAGAGGAAGCTAAGAATTTAAAAAAATGTAATTAGGAAATTATAACAAAATGAAAAAGGGATGTACTTAATAAATGTCAATGCTTGAAGTGTATTAAATTTATAGAAGAAAATGATTGGTTTTATGGTATAATATAGTATATCATTAATTGTAACTTAATAACTATAAATGAAGGTGAGATTCAAATAATATGAAGCTTGAATATACAAATTATTTTGGAGATAAATATTTTTTACATAAAGGACTAACAAAAAAAGTAATAATAAATATTGATTTTCAAAAAAATCAGAAGGAGATTTAGTTAATAAAATTTTAAAGAAATTTTTGCTTGAAAGAAATAATACTTGAAGGTAAAATAGATTTAAGAAAATTCAAGAAATAAATCTACATTTTAAAATAATGAAGCATATGATTTTAGTGAATATCACATTTTAAAATGTGATATTATTTTTTGAAGTTTTCTAACTTAACATGATTTTTTAGATGAAATTGGATCTGATGTGTGAAATATTGTGCATATAAAAATTGGCAAAAAATGTATTGAAATAAGAAAGGAGTTTAAAATGGATGATTATGAAAAAGAATTTGAAAAAATAAATGCTCAAACAGAAGAGTGGTTGAAGTTGTTTTTTAAGAGCAGGTTTTTTGAAAAGTTAGATGAAAAAGCTAAAAATAATGCGAGTTTTGCAGTTGGAGTATTCACTGATTATATGTATGAATATGAAGGAGAAAAACCAGAAGAATGGGATTCAAGTGGATTAGAAAGTTGCTGTATTTATACATTACCAGAAAAGGTAACAGCTAATAGTGACTTTCAAAATATTCTTTCAAAAGTTCTAGAAGCTTATTTTCTATTTCTCGATGAGAATAAATTCATTAAAAATGGGAAAATATTAGCTCAAAAAGTTGCTAAAATAGAAAATAATATAATTGAGGCTTTTGATAATCCTTCTAATTGGGGAATGGCAAAATCATTTATGATGGGGGCAAAAGAAAGTGGTGTTAACATTGAAGACGAAAATGATATAAATCGTTTCATAGGAAATTGTAATAAGATTAATTCTTTATCTACACCAAAAGTAGGAAGAAACCAACCATGTCCATGTGGTAGTGGAAAAAAATATAAAAAATGTTGCTTAGGAGAGCCTAAAAAATAATACCAGATTCTTTTCGTATGAAGTTCGCTTAAATCATGCGAATTCATACTCGAGAATTAGAGTTTATTTTTTGGATATCCATTATATAAATAAATGTTCAAGATGTCTCATTTTTTTTCAAAAAATACTATAAAATCATTCCATCTCTTTTTTAGGCAGAATCAAAAAATAAACTAGTCAACTTTTTTCAAAAATCCGTTAAAGTATCGGCATTTTCAGAAAAAAGTTGTCTTATGAAATTTTTGATTATGCCTTATAAAATGTGTTGCTTCAATAAATATATTATCAGGAATACTTGAACCTATTAACTTGTTGGTGTTATTTGGAATAATGGGATAACGAAACTATATATATCAGATTATTTCCCTGATTAAATTTGAAAATATATTTAAAATTAATGTGTAAAATATGTCTTTGATGTAAAAAAATATATATAATATTCTGAGGATAACTAGAATTATGTGATTTTCGACTTGGGATTTGAATTTTTTTAAAAATCAATCGGAAATAATATATGTATAATATGTATATCTGATTTGAAATTAATACTTCAGATAAAAAACAAAAAAAAATTCTGTAACTCAGTAAAAATACACATTAAAAATAAAAAAAAAAATATATTTTCAATGCTTAATATTACAAAAATAAGTAAACTATTAATAAAAATACTCTT
>JBDMZA010000527.1:0-3160 GCA_039770155.1 Clostridiales bacterium | reverse complement strand
TGAAATATACTATTAATCAAATTGCTATAAGGCATAATCAAAAAATAAACTAGTCAACTTTTTTGAAAATTCGTTAAACCATCAATATTTTCAGAAAAAAAATTGTCTTATGAAATTTTTGATTATGCCTAAGGAGAACCTAAAAAATAATACCAAATTCTTTTTGTCTGAAGTTCGCTTAAATCATGCGAATTCATACTCGAGAATTAGAGTTTATTTTTTGGATATCCCTAATATATAAAAAGGAAAATATATGCCAATAAAAATTTAAAATAAAATAATTATGACAATTCTAAAGAACCAAACTTTAAAAACAACAACAGCAACAGCACGCTGCTAATTCGTATTTTTTTGAAGATTCTAATGACATCATATCTACAGAATTTGTAGGTTTATACGGAAGAGGTAAAATCAATTTTTTACTTTTAGAATCATAGGATTGAGTTGTTCCTCCTTCGACTAATTCTAATTGTGTATCATCTGGCAAATCAATTCCTTCTTCTGCTAATATTTTTGTAGGAGATTGTAAAAGATTTTCTTTAAATTTATTGTCTTCCCAAGTTTTTACCACTACTTGAGCATACTTTTTAGATAACTCATTATAATTTATAGCCATATTATCCTCCTATTTTCAGAAATTGTTCTTTAGTATTTTCCTTTTTAAACTGTAAATCACAATTACTCTAAAATAGATGCTATTAATTGCATTTTTCTAACATCAACACCATGTTTTAGTTGTTTCAAATTCAATTTTAACTGAAAAATATAGATTTATTTTTTGATATTTATAAGATTATGAATATAGAATTACATGATTAGATTATAAAAAAAATAATTATTTGTCAATATATAAATACAAAAAAAATTATTATTTATATTTAGGAGAACCTAAAAAAATATTTTAAAATAATGAATTACATTAGTACAAGCAGTAATATAATTATAAAAATTAATAAAATGGGTGTAATAGCCAGATTAAAAATTTTCAAAAAATCTATTATCTTTCTTCTTTTGTTAAATTTATTTAACTTCCTATATGATATATTAGTTTGTTCTTGTACTTTACTTATGTACTCAACTGTAATCTTTGTAATAAAATTTATTTTAGTAACTAAAATAGCATCAATTTTATTTGATAATGTGCTCATCTCTTTTCTAAACATATCTTCAATTAACGTATTTATTTCCTTCAAGTTACTTGTTTTAATATTAATACCATAATCATTACCTCTATCACTTTCATTAATAGTTTTATTATTATTCATATTTTTCAAAATTTCTTCTAGTAATGTATTAGCCATATCCAATTTTGTTAATTGATTTATTTTAACCAAATTAGAATTAATCTTAACTAATAGTTGATCCCTTTTATCTTTATCAAAATTATTAACACCCATAACATTTACTCCATATTTTTTTTATAAGGCAGAATCAAAAAATAAACTTTACTTCTTGGGTATGACTTCGCACAATTTAAGTAAAATACAAAAAGAATTCAGTATTATTTTTTAAGATTTCAATTTTAGTTCTTAATATAACTATATATGTCATATTAAAAAAGGTCAAATTATGGGAAATTAATTATTTTCACATAAAAAAAACTTTAATCAAATTCTTGATTAAAGCAAACTTCAGACGAAATTAATTTGGCATTATTTTTTAGGTTCTCTTAATTCTATGTTACTACCAATTTTTCTCAACATCTTCCATAATATATTTTTCATAAATTTCTTTAACTTTTTCCATTTTTTCGCTTTCAATATCATTTAAATCTGATGATTCTACATTTGATTTTATTTGGTTAAAATTGCTTGCTCCAGGTATTACACAACTGACTGCTTCATGCATTAATATCCACTTCAATGCAATTTGCGAAAGAGGAATATCTCCCTTAAATAAATTCTTTAATTCTTTGATAGCTTCAAGTCCCTTTTCAAAGTTAACACCTGCAAAAGTTTCACCCTTATCAAAAGCTTCACCATATCTATTAAATAATCTATGATCATCTTTTTCAAATTTAGTATTTTTATCAATTTTTCCTGTCAACAAACCGCTTGCTAATGGAACTCTAACAATAATTCCAACATTTTTTTCCTTAGCTTTTTTAAATAATTCTTTATACGGTTTATGTCTAAACATATTAAATATTATTTGTACTGTAGAAACACCTTCATTTTCAATAGCTGTTAAAGCTTCACTTACTTTTTCAACACTAACTCCATAATTTACTACTTTCCCCTCTTTTTTCAATTCATCAAGAGCATTATATACTTCAACTTTTTTATATACTTCAGTTGGCGGACAGTGTAATTGTAATAAATCAATCTTGTCAGCCTCCATATTTTCTAAACTCTTATGTACATATTTCCTTATATTTTTAGTATTATAGCCCTCTTCTGTATGTGGATTTAATTTTCTTCCACATTTTGTTGCAATGTAAATCTTCTCTCCTCTTCCTTGAACAACCTTTGAAACAATTTTTTCACTTAAACCGTCACTATACACATCGGCAGTATCTATGAAATTAACTCCTAAATTAATAGCCGTATTTAAAGTCTTAATTGCATTATTTTCATCAAAACTACTTCCCCATTTCCCTCCTAATTGCCATGCTCCAAGGGAAATTTCAGATATATTAAATCCAGTTTTCCCTAAAATTCTATAATTCATTGTTTCACCCCATTCGTATTTCCACGAAATATAATTTTAAAATATAAAATTTCCATAATATATTATATATTACTTTCAATTCTTGTACAAAAAATTATTTTAAAATTATAATCGTTTATCCTCTATTTTGAATTGATATTCGCAACAAGCAAAAGTTATCTTATCATTATTTAAAATTTCATAAATTTTATATTTTTCTAGTTTATTTCCATTAATAAAAGTACCATTTTTTGAATCCAAATCAAATAAATAAAATTTTTTATTATTTTTTTCAATTTTAGCATGTTTTTTTCCTACAGCTTTGTTTTCTATAGTCAAATCCGTATGTTCTTCCATTCTACCAATTATAAATTCTTTTTTATCAATTATTTTTTCAGATAAACTACTAACTAAATATCCTTCAGGATCAAATTTTATATTATTATCATTTGTACTTTTGAAAATATATTCCCACATAATGCCACTTAATAACATTAATCCTATAAAAAAC
>JBDMZA010000526.1:0-2857 GCA_039770155.1 Clostridiales bacterium | reverse complement strand
TTTCCATAACCAACCTTACTAATTTACAATCTCTTTCTTTAAGTAATACTCAAATTAAGGAATTTCCTGTTTCCATAACTAACCTTACTAATTTACAATCTCTTAATTTGTGGGATACTCAAATTAAAGAAATTCCTGATTGTATAACTAACCTTACTAATTTACAATCTCTTTCTTTGAATTCTACTCAAATTAAAGAAATTCCTGATTGTATAACTAACCTTACTAATTTACAATCTCTTTTTTTGATGAATACTCAAATTAAGGAAATTCCTGATTGTATAACTAACCTTACTAATTTACAATCTCTTCATTTAAGGAATACTCAAATTGAGGAAATTCCTGTTTCCATAACCAACCTTACTAATTTACAATCTCTTTCTTTAAGTAATACTCAAATTAAGGAAATTCCTGTTTCCATAACTAACCTTACTAATTTACAATCTCTTGATTTGAGTGAATCTCAAATTAAGGAAATTCCTGATTCCATAATTAACCTTACTAATTTACAATCTCTTGATTTGATGCATACTCAAATTAAGGAAATTCCTATCTCCATAACTAACCTTACTAATTTACAATCTCTTAATTTGATGCATACTCAAATTAAGGAAATTCCTATTTCCATAGCTAACCTTACTAATTTACAATCTCTTAATTTGAGTAATACTCAAATTAAGGAAATTCCTATTTCCATAACTAACCTTACTAATTTACAATCTCTTAATTTGAGTAATACTCAAATTAAAAAATTTCCACCTAAACTTTTAGAATTGAATTTATCTATAAATAATTCTAAATATACTTCTAAAGGAATTAATCTATTTGATTTAAATTTTTCTGACATTCCTCCTGAAATAGTAAACCAGGGTAAAAAATTTATAGGAATTTATTTTAAAGAAGAAAAAGAGGAAAATAAAGAATTTAAGATAATTTTTATTGGTGATGGTTCCGCTGGAAAAACTTCACTTATAAAAAGATTAATGAACAAAGGATTTGATGCTAAGGAGTCAACAACTCTTGGAATAACAATTACAGATCAAATATTTGAAAGTGAAAAAAAAGAATATATTTCACATATGTGGGACTTTGGCGGTCAAGAAATAATGCATAGTACACATAAATTTTTTCTTTCTGAGCGTTGTTTATATATTTTGGTCTTAGATGCAAGAAAAGAAGAAAATATTGAATACTGGCTAAAACATATAGAATCATTAGGTGGTAACTCTCCTACATTAGTTGTTCTAAATAAAATAGATACTTTTTTCCAAGCAGCTGTAGACGAAAAATTTTTAAGGGAAAAATACAATCATAATATTAAAGATTTTTATAAAATTTCATGTAAAAATAATACTAACATTGATAAAATTGAAGAGGGTATAAGAAAACATATTAAGGATATCGAAGGAATTGATTATTCTTTGCCAATAAAGTGGATTGATATAAAAGGTAAGTTAGAAAAAATGAAGAGTAATTATATTAGTTTTAAAGATTATTCTAAATTGTGTGAATCAAAAGAAATATATAATTTTGATATACAAAATACCTTATTAAATTTTTTAAAAGACATGGGAATTATTTGTAGTTTTGAAGAACTGCAAATAAAAAACAAAAAAGTACTGAACCCAAAATGGATTACCAATGCAATTTATAAAATAATGACAAATGAAGAAATTAAAAATAATAATGGTTATTTAGAAAAAAATAAAGTTGGAGAAATTATTAATGATTTATGTAACAATAAAATATATATTAAAGAATATTGTGAATTTACAGACTGTAAATATGATTTTGATGATCAAATATATATATTAAATCTTATGAGAGAATTTGAACTTTGTTACTCTTTAGATAGTAAATTCGAACTAATCCCTGCTTTAATGAATAAATCAGAACCTGACTTTACATTTGATAAGAAAAATTCATTGAGGTATATGTTAAAATATTCTTTTTTACCAAAATCAATTATACATAGATTAATTGTAAGAAATAATATAAAAATAAAAATGAAAAATTTAGTATGGAATACAGGTGTAGTATTATCAGATAATGAAAATGAAACAGAAGCATTAGTAAAATTAGATGAAGAGGAAAAAATTATAAATATTTATATAATAGGCAATTTTGGTAGGAACCTGTTGACAAAACTTCGAGATGACTTAAGAGATATAAACAGTAGTTTAAAGTCCATAAATGATGAAGTAACAGAATCAATAGTAAAAGATAATTATCCTATTGATTATAATACAATATTGGCAAACTATAAAAATGGTGTTCCTGAGTTTTATGTTGGTAATGGAAACCAATACTCTACAATGGATTTACTTGGAGATATTCAACCCTCAGATTATACTGATAAAGAATTAAAAAGAGAGATTTACATTAATAAATTCAATAACTATGGGGATGGAGGAATTAAAATGAGTGATGAAATAAAAATTCAAAATAATAATGGACAGGTAAATATAGCAAAGGATCATTCTACTTTAAACGCAGAACAAACTATAAATTCTGGGAATAATGAAAATATTGATTTAGATGAATTACTTGAAGAATTATTTACATTGAGAAAAAAGCTTAAAAATATGGATTTAGATACAGAAGGAAAAGAAACATTAGAAAATGTGAAATTAGCTATATCATCTGCTAATGAAGAAAATCAAAATAAAACTCTAGAAATATTAAAAAAATCCGCAAAAACAATTTCTGTTCTTGCAGTGAATTTTGGTTTATCATATCTTGCAGGAATTGTACCAAAATCTTAAATAATATATTACTACACTAAAATAGAGTAAAAAACATCTCTAATTTTTTACTCTATTTTATTTATTATATAATAGTAATCAAATCAATTTTT
>JBDMZA010000525.1:0-4274 GCA_039770155.1 Clostridiales bacterium | reverse complement strand
TAGTAAGATTTATTGATTGATACCTATCTAATCTAGAAACATTTCTTGTAAAAGATCTCAAATCAATTGAATTCTCCATTTCAAAATTTGAATTTAACCCCATTAAAGCATTTTGTGAAAACCTTCTTGCATAAGTTCTCACTCCATCTCTTACTATTCCTCTTTCACCTCCTGACATACGGTAGATAACATCTTCAAAACTTCCTGTTGATTTCAGTAACCTTTCCCAGCGATACTTGGCTGTATCTAAAGGATCTGATCCTGTATGCACATGAGCCCCACAGGCTCTAGACCTAACATTAGCTCCATGTCTTTTAGCAACTTCACAAACTTTTTCTAAGTTTCTCCATGTTTCAGGTGTATCCTTTAAAGGTGGAGAAACTAATTCCCCACCTGTTGGAAGCGATACATCTCTTTCTAATTTCCATTTCCCTGAAATTGATGGTGCGTGGTAGTGAACTTGGCGATCATAGCCACAAATATCTAATTGATAAAGTTCATTTGCAATTTGATTTGGATCTCCTCCAATAAATTCTAGTTCGACTCCAAATGTATTATTACTGCCGTTTAAAACATTTGAATACTCATATTCTAAATCTTCAGTTTTAGCCCTTTCTAATTCTTCTATAAAAGCTTCTTCATTATCAGCATAAAAATATTCATCATCTTCAAAATTATTATGTATATTATCTCTTATTATTTCTTCTTCTCTGTCTGAAATATACTGTGTATCAATTATTCCTCCTGTATTCAAGCTATTATTATCATTTATATTTTGTAGAGAAGCAAGTGAGTTTAAGGTATCATTTATCCTATTATTCAATCTTGATGATATTTCATTATCTGATCTAGTTGTTGTCTGTGTTGTATTTTGTGAGGCTAAAGTACTTCTTCTTGATTTTGGGATAATGACTCCTCCTTTACATGTTTCTTTTTTAAACATCTTCGTAAAAATCTATAAATATAGTCAGACTCTTTTGAATCTGACTTTTCACTATATTTTTTATGAAAATTTATTAAATCCTTTTTAGAAAGTCTTGAGATATTGAGAATATCTTCTGAATCGTAGGCATTATCATAAATATTATTATAATAAGAAATATTTTTAGAGAATATTTCATCAAACGTCATTGAAGAATTTACTTCCCTATACTCTGATAACATACCTTTTCTGCTGTGTATAAAGGCTGTTTGATTTAATATTATTAATCTGTTACTCTTTTCAATTGACTTATAAATTTCTAAAATTCTAAATGGTGAGGCAACTCCAACAATTAATATATCAACATCAGTTTTTATATTGCTACATAAATATCTGAGTCCTAAAAGATTTTGTTTCCATATATTCGATGGTTTTAATGCTACTCCAACATTCTGAAATGAAAATGATATGAGTTTTATATCATTTCTATTTATTTCTTCTATCCAAATTTCTAGATCTCTTGCATTAAACCATCCTATATCAGGTATTGCATTTATATTGTTATCAATCAATTCATTATATATAATTGAGCTTCTTTTTATGTTATATAGATGGTCAATTCTTGGTAAATCATCATAAACACTAAAATTAGGAGTTATAATATAATTAAATTTTAGTTTTTTTAAATTTTTATAGTGATCAAATCTCTGATCCCAAAATCCTTCTAAAAATCTATCTTTTATATAAAACTCGAGAATTGTTTTAGTACCGTTTTTCAAATTCATTGATTTTACAATATCAATATCTTTATATTTTTTTCTTACTGATTCTCCATTTGTAGATAATATGTTTCCAGCATTTACTACAACATAATCTAAATCTTTCTCTTTAATTAAACTACCAATACGCTCCTGTATAACTGGAATATTTGTTGGGAGTTTTTCATAAATAAAATTGTTCTTATTTATTTTTATATTCAGACCGCCAAAAGAATCAATGTACTCACTAATTCCTGTTTTTTTAAAACATATAACAGAACAAAAGTTACAATTACTTTTGCATAAAAGTACTTCACATACTGAACACCCACCACACCTTATTTTATACTCACATGATTTACATATATCTCTACAATTTCTCATGATTTAAGTCCTCTAAATAATCTGATACAACTGATGAAATTTCATTAAGTGCAATATTAATCAGCTTATATTCATTCTTGTTTAATTTTATTTCTGTAAGTATTCCTATTTGTGCTTTTAACGCTCTTATTGTTTTTATAAATTCTTCAATCTCACAATTAAGCAAATTATCACATCCTAAATATTTTTCAATTATTTTTAATACTAAGAGATATCCAAAAATTAAACTTTTCTACTCGAGTAATAAATTCGGTATATTTTTTATCATTCATAGAATCTCCCATCCAATAGAACTTTTATATATCATATTTTGTCCCACTTAAATTGATTTTTCTGTCCTTATAAACAAGATATGTTTTTGTACCTTCATTGTGACCTAAAAGTTTTTGTAAAACATTAATAGTTTCTTTTTCATTTTTAGGATAATGATAAAATAAAATATGTGAAAAAGTTTTTCTAAGATCATGAGATTTAAATGATAACTTTCCTGCATTTCTTCTCATATGGCTTTCTGAGTAAAATAAATTTTCATCATCAACCATAGATTTAACATGATCTTTAAGGGAATCATACAAATATTTATCATTCCAAAAAGTTAAAAACTTTCTTCTTTTATCTCCCTTACCTTTAGTAACATGTACTTTGATACGATCATTATCACAAAATTCAATATCCTTTTTCTTAAGATTTGATATTTCCGAAATCCTTAATCCACTTGTAACCATCAGTCTATAAGCCAATTTTAATTTTTTATTTTTTAATGCATTTATTTTGATTAGCGTATTTTTTAATTGTAATTCTTCCTGAATTTGTTTTCTTCCCTTTGGTTTCAATTTTCGTATTTTTTCAATTTCATTTATTTTCTTATACATAGGTTCATTATTTGATTTAAAAAGCAAAGCTAATGAGTTTTTAACCTTGCTTACATCATTTTTCCTTTTTGCATTATTATACAAATAATCTTTAAGTTTATTTATATCTATTTCAGATATATTACTAAATTCTTGGTTACTTAAAGCATTTTTCAAAGAATTATAGTAAGTCTCTTTTGTAGTTTTGCTCCATTTATCATATCCTGATAAATATTTTTTAAAGTTTTCTAAAATAATCTCTTTTGTTTCTATGATTTCTTTACTATCTTGTAGAGGATGGGAACTAATATTTTTGTTTTTTTCATCATTTGTTGTATTAGTTTTTTCAATGTCTGTATAATTTTTTATATTAAATCTTTTGAATTTATCAAAAAAACCCATCTCTAAACCTCCCTCAAAAATTAATTTTCAAATGCTTTTATTGCAGGCACTCAAATGATAGTTGATTCGCTAAGCAAATCAACCCACTCGTCAATCTTCGATCGCCTCGTTGGCTGGATAAAATATTCTATCTATATCCATATACTCGCTATGCTCCTATATACATATATATATAATATATATCCAGTTCTTGATCATTTTTAAAATCTCGGAATACCTTTTAGATAGTGGAACAAGAAGGTGTTTTTTTCAAAAAGTATTTATGTTTACTTTTGGTGATTCTCGATCATGTGTAAAATCTTTGTAAGCTTTTATAGAAGCTACTTTAGCTATGATTTTTTTTTTAGAGTATTTTAATTTTTTTAAAATTAAAAAGTTGATTCTCGATCATTTTTAAAAACTTCAAATCAGTTGTTATTACTTAATTCAAACAGAGTTTTTCACTATAGAGTATTTTTTACAAATATTCTACTTCTTCTGTCTTTGTTTTGTTTGATTCCATATTTTTACTTATGTCTGTATCCTTTTTCAAATCTATCTTTTCATTAGTTTCCTTATAACCTGTTAAATTTTCTATATCTTTTATAAAATCATAACTTTTATCCAAATATGGTGCATTAAATTCAATAGGATATTCTGTGATACCATCAATATATATATAACCTGCACCTTTTTTACTACTTGCAAACTTCAGGTTATGACCACTTCCAAAAGCCATTGTATAACCATCGTTTGTTACATTTCCTAATGCAACTCGCAACCCTAACTGATCCCGAACTGAACCTTTAATAAATTCCGTGTCTGCTCTTTGTGCTGTAATTACAATTATGACACCTGCTTGACGACCTTTTGAGATAATATCAAGCATATAACCATTTACTATATTTTTATCTGTTTTACTTGATGATCCTCCAAAGAAGCTCATAGCCTCATCAAAAATGATTACTTTAAGATCAT
>JBDMZA010000524.1:0-4385 GCA_039770155.1 Clostridiales bacterium | reverse complement strand
GGCAGAATCAAAAAATAAACTAGTCAACTTTTTTTGAAAATTCGTTAAACCATCGATATTTTCAGAAAAAAATTGTATTATGAAATTTTTGATTATGCCTAATCAAAAAATAAGCTAGTCAACTTTTTTTGAAAATCCGTTAAAGCAATCGGTATTTTCAGAAAAAAATTTATCTTATGAAATTTTTGATTATGCCTTATATATTAAATTTTATACATTTAGAAAAATTTAAAATATTTTTTTCTTAATTACATCAATTAATTTTTCCTTCTTAAGTGGTATAGTCACTTTACAACTTGTATTTGGTTTAATATATGATATTTTTTGCTTTTTAAGTTCATAATTGTATACCGTAATATATGAAACCACATTATCACCTGATGCTTTTTCATATTTATCTATAACACATTCTAGCCTTTTATGATTTCCATTTACATCCTTAAAAAAACATATTGCCTTTTTAGATGCATCAATTTTTGGCAAAACTTTAGTTGAAACTGTAAATTTAGCACTATATATAATATCAAAATTATTTTTACTGCTATTTCTTGTTTTTTCACCTACAATTAAATTTTGATTTATAGATATGCTTCCATTATACTCTTTCGTGTCAGGAAGAATATAATAATTTGAAAAGATATATAATCCAACTAGTATAAGTATTACCATATATATAAATATAAAAATAAATGCAGGAGTTTTTCTAAAGTAAAACTCTTTATTTTTAGAAACTTTTCTCAAATCATTTATAACATAATCCATAAAAAATCCCCTCCTAAAAGATATTCTAAACTAAGGAGAACCTAAAAAAACAATACCAAATTCTTTTCGTCTAAAATTTGCTTAAATCATACGAATTCATACTCGAGAATTAGAATTTATTTTTTAGATATCCCTTAGTAAAACTTTTATGAAATTTCTTATTATGAGTTCGCATGTTCAATTGCACCTTTTAATTGCTCTTTAACCATATTTGCATATTTTCCATTAAATTGCATTAATTCATTATGAGAACCAACCTCTACAATCTCACCATAATCCAAAACAAAAATTTTATCACAATTAATTACTGTACTTAATCTATGTGCAATAATAATTTTAGTAACATCATCAGGTAAACTGTTTACAGCATTTTCAATAGCTTGTTCTGTTACAGAATCTAAATTACTTGTAGCTTCATCCATAATCAATATTTTTGGTTTTTTAAGTAATGCTCTTGTAATTGCAAGTCTCTGTCTTTGTCCCCCGGAAAGATTAGCTCCATTTTCTTCTAAAACAGCATCATAACCATTTGTTATTTCGCTAACAAATTCATCTGTTCTTGTACCTGAAGAAACCTTTTTCATTTCATCCATTGAAATATTATCATTCCCCATAGATAAATTGTACTTTATAGTTTCACTAAACAAAAAGCTTTCTTGAGGTATATAAGAAATAAAGTCTCTTAAATTCTCTAAATCTATATCTCTAAGATTTACATTATCTATAAAAACATCTCCTTGTTCACATAAATATAAACTCATAATCAGTTTTACCAAAGTAGTTTTTCCAGAACCGCTTTTACCAACAAAAGCTACTTTTTCACCAGGATTAATAACAAAATTTATATTTTTTAGAATCCAATCTCTTGTTCCATATCTAAATGATACATTCTTAAAAATTACTCGTCCATATAATTGAGATCTTCTAATTATGACTTTTCTACTATTTTCTTTCTTATTAAACCCACACTCTTCCGGATTTATATCAAATATCTCTCCCAATCTGTCAGAAGCTACAAGAGCACTTTGTAACATCGGTTGAATATTGATTAAATTTTTAATAGGATCAAAAAAATACATAAGCAATGCATTGAATGCTAAAAGCTCTCCGAATGACATAATACCATTTAAGACAGATAATGAACCTATCCAAAAAATCACAACTAATCCTGAAGAATCAATAAACCCAACTATGGAAGATTGAAGATTTATTAATTTTGAGTCTTTGAAAACACTCTTTAAAAATTTAACAAATTTCTTTTCTGTTTTAACGAAAATACTTCTTTCACTTCCAAATGCTTTTACAGTTTGTATTCCATTTATTGATTCAACAATAAATGAATTTAATTGAGCATTGTCTTCCATAAGACTTCTATTTACATCTCTCAATGGTTTATTAAACATAAATACTATAGTTGCATACATTATTATAATAGAAAGTGTTATTAAAAAAAGATATGAATTTTCAAGATATAAAATTATTCCGCCTGCAATTGCCATTATGGTATCAATCATTAAAACCAAAGTAACTCCAGAAACTGCTTCTCTCACCTTTGATGAATCCATAAAACGAGAAGTAATTTCTCCAACCTTCCTATTATCAAAAAATTTCATAGGAAGATGAACCAAGTGTTTATAAAATCCTAAGATAAGCGACATATCAATATTTTGACTTAATATTGTAAGTAAATGAGTTCTAAAAGCGTTAAATAGTATTTTAAATACACCTAACACCAAAAAAGCTGTGCATACTATATGTAATAAATTAAATGATTTATTTTTAATAACATCATCTGTTATTATTTTAAACATAAATGATCCAGCAATTCCAAAAACATTACACATCATAGAAGCTACAAAAATATTTAAAAGCATAGCTTTTTGAGGTAAAATTAGTCCTATAAATCTTTTAAATATTCCCTTTGTTTCATTTCTTTTTATAAATTTATCATTTGGTGTTAGTAAAAATAATACACCTGTCCAATTTTCAAAAAACACAGTTGGTTTTTGCTCTAATAAACCAACTCCTGGATCTGCAACAATAATTTTAGTTTTAGAAATACTATGTATAACAACATAATGTAACAAACCTTGTTTATTTATTATGTGTGCTATTACTGGTAATTGAAACTCCTCAAAAAAGCCTTCTTTATCTGTTTTAACAGCTTTTGCATCGAAACCTAATTTATTTGCAGCAGTTACTACACCTAAGGCATTTGTACCTCTTCTATCTGTACCTGCCATTTCACGTACTTTTGTTATGGGAATTTTTAAACCATGTTCTCTTGAAATCATGGCAAGACAAGCTGCAGCACAATCAGTCTCATCATGCTGCTTTATATATACATAATTTTTAAAAATTTTTTTACCTATTTTATTTATATTCATTTATTACAACCTCATTAATCAAAATTACCTGTACTAAATTAATCTATCTAAAAATTACAAATTTATTTAGGAATAATTAAAATATTAGAATTAACAATATTTTAATTATTCCTTTATTAATAGATAAATTTAGTACAATTAACTCCAACTTTAGAATATCCAAAAAATAAATTGTCAATAATTTATTTTTTAGTTCTCCTTATCGATTGATAGCTAATCCGTATCCAACTGAAAAACCAAATTGTACTCTTTCTGTAGAAACAGCAAATGTCTTTTGTCCTGCATAAGCTGCCCAATTACTAGTAACTTCAGTATAAGCTGCTGATCTTACACTATTTTTATTTCCATTTATACCTACCAAAGTTCTAACATCAACATTTCCGCCGCCTTCAACTTCCATTAACTCTTTATAATTTAATTCTTTCATGTCTTTTCCTCCCGAAACTTATTTATTAACTATGGATATCCAAAAAATAAACTTCAATTCTTGAGTATAAATTCCTGTGATTCAACCGAACTTCAGACGAAAAGAATTTGGTATTATTTTTTAGATTCTCCTTAAAACTACAATAAGTAAAAGGGACCATAAGGTCCCACTTATTATCATTATAAACTATCTACAATGTCTACCTCTTTTTTGATCAGTTGCTCCAAGAACAGCTGAGTTACCAGCAAGACTAAGTCCACCACCATATACAGTTCCACTTACAACATCAGCAAAAGCATCTTTTGATCCTTTAGCCATGAAACTGAAAGAAGTTTCTGACATATCACAATCAGCATATGAATTCATAATTCCTTTTACAGTAGCTCCACCTTCAACATTCATTAGTTCTTTTTCATTTAATTCAACAAATTTTTTCATTTTACATTCCTCCATAAATTTTTATAAATTATAAATTAATTATCTAAACATATAACTAAGAGCCTTCAAATTCTATTTATAATAGCAATTATATTAGTTTCAGACATTGTGCAATACATATACCAACTCTCAATTAATATGTAGCTCGTTTAACAAGTGTAATTATATATTTTTACTTATTAATGCAAAACCCACTTTTGGGTTATTTATTTTAGTTCGGTAGAATCATTTATATATAGCACCTCAGTAGTAGTCTATCAAATATTTTGTTTTATAAAATCTCATTTTGTTATATTTTATATTTTTTAATATGAATTTTCTTTTTTATTCCTTTCATTGTATGTGTATATATATATTATAAATACTTGATT
>JBDMZA010000523.1:0-9468 GCA_039770155.1 Clostridiales bacterium | reverse complement strand
ATCAAAAAATAAACTAGTCAACTTTTTTTGAAAATTCGTTAAACCATCGATATTTTCAGAAAAAAATTGTCTTATGAAATTTTTGATTATGCCTAAAATAAATATGAAATGATTTTCCTATCTATTTGAAGAATTATATTTCTATAAAGTATATATCGACAAAACAAATAATAATTTAAATATCTATATTTTTTATAAATGACTCCCCTGGAAAATTATTTGATAGCTCAAAATAATCACATATTGTTTTAGCAATATCAGAAAATGTATTTCTTATTCCTAAATTATAATTATTTTTGTGAATTTTACTATACACAAAAAGAGGTACATATTCTCTTGTATGATCTGTTCCTTTGATAGTAGGATCACAACCATGGTCCGCTGTTATAATTAGTAAATCATCATCCTTAAGATTATTCTTTATATCCATTATATGTGAATCAAATTCTTTTAATGCATTTCCATAACCTTTCACATCATTCCTATGACCATACAACATATCAAAATCAATTAAGTTAGCAAATAAAATTCCATTAAAGTCTTTTTTAATACTTTCTATTATTTTATTTATCCCATCTAAATTATTTTTTGTCTTAATTTGATTTGAAATTGACCTATGAGCAAAAATATCTCCAATCTTACCTATAGTATTTACTTCCAGTCCATTTTTGTATAATATATCTAAAACTGTATCTGAAAAAGGTTCTAATGAGAAATCTTTTCTATTTTTAGTCCTGATAAAGTTACCTTTAGAACCTGTAAATGGTCTCGCAATAACTCTACCTACTGCATTATCTCCTTTTAAAATTTCTCGTGCAATCTTACACATATCATATAACTTTTTAACAGGTATGACATCTTCATGGGCAGCAATTTGAAAAACACTGTCAGCCGATGTATAAACAATAGGTTTTCCACTACTAACATGCTCATTTCCAAGTTTGTTTATAATTTCCGTACCAGAGGCAGCATAATTACCCAATATATCTCTTTTTATCTCATCAGTAAAACATTTTATTATATTTTTAGGAAAACCATTTTTATAAACAGGAAAAGGCTTATTTAGAATTAATCCTGCAATTTCCCAATGACCTGTTGTTGTATCTTTTCCAACTGAAATCTCATTCATTTTTCCATAAGAAAAAATTGGGTTTTCAGATGGTTTTACAAATTTTACTCCCTCAATGTTTCCTAATCCCATTTTTTCTAAATTTATTAATTCAAAATTCTCTATTTCATTGTATATATTCCCAATAGTATTGCTGTTTTTATCTCCAAATTCTTCTGCATCAGGAAGAGCACCTATTCCTACACTATCTAAAACAATAAGAATTACTCTTTTCATAAAAAAATCTCCTATCAAAATTTCATATTATTTTTGTCATATAATGCTTTAATATCTTTATCGATAATTTTAGCATATACCTGAGTTGATGATATATCAGAGTGTCCTAAAAGATCTTTTATATACTCAAGATCTTTACCGCTTTGAAGCATGTGTGCAGCTATTGAATGTCTTAGTGTATGAGGAGTTAAATCCTTTTTTATATCAGCACCAACTTTATATTTTTTCATTATTTTCCAAAAACCTTGTCTCGTTAATCGATTTCCATATAAATTAACAAATAATGCTTTTTCTTTTTTATCATTAATTAAATTAGGTCTTGTCTTCACAATATATTCATTAAGAATATTTTTTATTTCATTATCTAACTTTATAAATCTTTCTCTTCCTCTATTTAAACATTTTAAAATTCCATTATCTATATTAAAATTATCAATATTTAACTCAATCAATTCCGAAACTCTAACACCACTACTATACATAATCTGAAGCATTGCTTTATCTCTATTCCCTTTATTGTTATCACATTTAGGTTGAGAAAGTAATTTTTCAACTTCATCTTTAGTTAGTATTTTCGGAATCTTTTTTTCAATTTTAGGTGATTCAATAAATATAGCATGATTAAATTCAATAATTTTTTTATCATAAATAAACTTATAAAACTTTTTAAGTGATACAATATTTCTAGATATTGTAGATGTTGCCTTACCAATATCTCTTTGACAATTAATAAATTTGAGAATTGATAAATTATCTGTTTCCTTTATATCCTGTTTTAAATCTTTATAAACATAGTTTAAATATTGTTCTATATCTCTTTTATATGATTGTAAAGTATTTTCAGATAACTTTTTATCTCCATTTAGATATTCTGTAAAAGTATGTAATATATTGTTCATTCAATCTACCCCATTTTTATCGTTTTAATATTAAAAATTTCCGTTTAGGGATATCCAAAAAATAAACTCAAATTCCCAAGTATGAATTCGCATGATTTAAGCAAACTTCAGACGAAAAGAATTTGGTATTATTTTTTAGGTTCTCCTTAGTATTTTCTCTATGAACATAATGCCTACAATCGTTTTAGAATCCACAAGTTCTCCCTCAAAAATCATTTTTTCTAGTTCTTTCAAATTATATTTTTCAACATCGAGAAATTCTTCTTCATCTGGTTCTGCTTCACCTTGTTCAAGTCCTCTTGCTAAAAAAATATGTAGTTTCTCGTCCATAATTCCTGGTGCACTATATATAGTTGTTAGGTGTTTAAATTCACTTGCTGTTAAACCAGTTTCTTCTTTTAACTCACGTTTAGCACAATCTATAGGTTTCTCGCCTTTAAAATCAAGTTTTCCTGCTGGTAATTCTAATAAATCTTTTTCAATAGCTTTTCTAAATTGCCTCACCATATAAATTTTATTTTCATTATCAATAGCTATTATGACAGCTGCTCCCGGATGTCTTATAATATCCCTTTTAGACTCATTCCCATCTGGTAATTTAACATCTATAGTTTCTACTTCAAAAAAGCTTCCTTTATATTGATTTTTAACTTTTAATGTTTTTTCTTTATATTCCATTAAATTTCTCCTTATTCTATATAATTCCTGGGAAATATTAATTCATATTATTTTTTAAATTTTTTACTTATTTCAACTGATTTTTTACTACATTCACTCATAGCTTTAATTATAGCATTTCTAAAACCATATTCTTCTAATTTACTTAGCGCTTCAATAGTTGTTCCTGCTGGAGAACAAACTTGATCCTTCAATACCCCTGGATGTAATTTTGTTTCTAAAACCATTTTAGCAGAACCTAGGACAGTTTGTGCTGCAATTTCATATGCAACATCTCTTGATATGCCTTCTAATACTGCTGCATCTGCCATAGCTTCTATTAAAATAAAAATATAAGCAGGACTACTTCCACTTAAAGACACAATACTATCCATTAATGATTCATCAATTTCTTTTATTTTTCCTACACTTTTAAAAATATTTTTAGTCGTTTCCTTTTCTGATTTTTCTATATTTTTGCTATAAGAAATACAAGTCATACCTTCTCCAACCAATGCAGGAGTATTTGGCATAACTCGTACAATTTTTTTATCAGTTCCCATAATTTTCATATAAAAATCTATAGGAATTCCACTAGCAATTGAAATAAATAATTTTTTATATAAAACACTTCTAATATTCAAAAGTATTTCTTCCACATTTTTAGGTTTAACAGCTAAAATAATTGTATCTACATTATTAATAAAAGTAGTTAAAACAGATTCAAATATAATATTTAAATCTTCTAAATTACTTATTTTTGTTTTATCAAGTTCATGTACATATATATTTAAGTTATCAATCTTAAAATGTCTCAAAATTCCTCTTATTAAAGCAGTTCCCATATTTCCAGCACCAATAATTCCTAAATTCATTTCAACCTCCCTATTGTAACTTTTAGTAAATAATAACTTATATTTAGTAATTTTTATTTAAACATATAATAATATAAGTAAATACTATATACAAGTAAAAAACTTAAAGATTTTAAAAATAGAATTATTACAAATAAGTATTTTACCATAATATTGTAATTTTTTCATTAAACTTTAATTACTTAAGAATGACAGTTTATTATTCGTATATCCAAATAAGTTTTTATGAAAATGTACAATTCCAGACTATAAGTTTGATTTCAAAAATATTATTTTATTAAATCAAGTAACAATACTTTTTTAAATTTAAGTTCTATTATTACACTATAAAACTATAAGCTTTTTAGGTTGAAGCAAATCACTTCAATATGTTATAATGAGTAGTACAAATTTAAGAAAGTAAATATTTACTTTCTTAATTAAAGTCTAATAAATCCATTTAAATGAACTTAATATTATTAAATTTATGAGTATTCTTTACACCAAATATATAAATATTTTAGGGAAAAGATGATGCTATGGATAATAAAAGATTTAGAATTGGATTTTTCACTTATGCTGTAAACCAAAAATATCAATCTGACATATTTGCAGGAATAGTTGAATCTGCTATAAAAAATGATGTGGATATTATTAGATTTACATTGGATTTAGATTACAATTTTTACAAATTAGATAATCAATATGCACTATTATGTAATATAGCTGATAATTTAAATTTAGATGGTATATTATATTCAGGTTGGATAAGTAACCCAAATAAGTTGAAAAACAGACTTTCAAATACAACAAAGATTCCAATTATAAATATAGGCATTAAAGATAATGAATTCCCTTCTGTTTATCAAGATTCAAAAATTTGTTTAGAATTATTAGTTGACCATTTTTTAAATTATCATAAATATAATAATATTGTGTTTATATGTCCTATCATTTCAGATGATCGAATAAACAAGTATATAAATATAATGAAAAGTTATAATAAATATGATCCCAATTATATAATAACAACAGATGATATAAATTCATATGATAAATGGAATTTTCATGACAGAGTAAAAAAAATTGATAATATAATTTTTAATATTCGCAAAATAAAAGTTGATGCAATCTTTTCAATGTATTCAGATGAAATAATTCTTTTAAATTCAAAATTAAAAGAACGAAATCTTAAAATACCTGATGATATAGCTTTGGCTTCTTGGGAAGAAAGTAAATCTTGTAAATTTAATATTCCTCCTATTACTACTATTTATTATCCTTTCTATGAAGCAGGTTACACTTCATGCAATATTTTAATTAATATATTATCTCAAAGAGAGTTTACTCATTTAAATAAAATATCTAGTAAAATTTTTTATAGAAAATCCTGTGGTTGTGAATATTCTGCTTTTAAAAAAATAAACGACTGTATTTTTAGCCCAAAAGACAATTTATTATCTTTAGATTCTAAATCAAATTCTAAAATAATAGAATCTTTAAATTTATCTTTAAATTTAATGGAACCAGTAGACTCTTTAGAAAAATTAAAAGAGTCTTTAACAGAAAATAACTCTACAATCTTTTGTACTTGGTTAGAAAATAAATGCTACAATAGAACATATTCCATTGATCAATTAGAATTACTTCAAGAAGACATCTTAAGCTTAAGATCAAATATTTTGCCATATATCTCAGATTACAAAGAGTTAAATTTTATCGCAAATAATATTTGGATCAAATGCCAATTTATATTAACTAAATTGATTGGAAGAAGTTTTGCTCTAAATGAAAACAATGAAAATATTTTTTCATCAGATTCTTTAAAAGACATTGAATTAGATCTTAAAACAGTATTTGATATAGACAAAATAAAAAAAATACTAGAAATTAATTTATCTAAACTCGGAATTAGAAATTGTTTTATATACAGGTTAAAAAAAAATTCTAAAAATAACTATTTACCAAAATCTTTATTTCTATTTCAAAACAATAAATCTTTAAATACTCATAATTATGATACAAAAAAATACAATCTAGAAAAACTTTTTGAAGGAGAAAGACATACATATCTTTTTCATATTTTACATGTCAGAGATTTTTTAATTGGATGTGCTTTTTATGAATTAGGAATAAAAAATGACAAAATTTATTCTTCTCTTTCGATAGAGATATCAAGTGCTCTTAAAAGTACCTCTATATTAAATGATTTACAAAGTGCAAATGATGAAATAAGAAAACAAATGGATATTATAAATATACGGACTGAAGAATTAGAATTATCAAATCAAAAATTATCTGATTTAGATAATCTAAAAAATGATTTTATTGCAAATATAACACATGATTTTAGATCTCCACTAATGATTATTTTAAATAATACTGATCTTGGGCTAAAATATGACCATCCAAATAAAAATATAAAAAACAGATATCAAATAATTTATGAATCATCTTTAAAACTTAAATCTTCAATTGACAGATTATTAGAACTTGCAAAAATGGACTCTCAAGGTATAAAACTTCAAATAAATAAGCAACCAATAAAAGGATTTTTAAATAGTGTTTCTAATTTTTATAAATCAGCACTAATTAATTCTAATATTGAAGTCATTGATAAGACTGATAATAGAGAACTATATATATACACAGATATAACTATATTAGAAGAAGTATTAAACAATATTATTTCAAACGCAATGAAATTTACAAATCCTATTAATGGTAAAATTATAATAAATTTAGAAGAATTAAAAAACAGTATATTAATAACTATATCAGATAATGGTATCGGTATACCAAAAGATAAATTAAAAATGATATTTGGCAGATTTGAACAAATTGAATCTGGTATAAAAAGTAGCTATAAAGGCACAGGAATAGGTCTTGCTTTCTCTAGACAGTTAATTGAATACCTAAAAGGTAGAATTTGGGCAGAATCTGATGGAATTGGAAAAGGTTCAAAATTTATAATTCAGCTCATGAAGGGATATACTCACTATAATCCAATAGATTTAAATCATTCACTAATTAATACTACTCAAGATAACACAAAACGAATTGAATTTAAAAAATTACTTGAAACTGAATTGAAAAGCAAGTTTGAAAGTAAAAATATTGAAACAATATTCAAAAATTTAAATAAAGAAAATGAATTTAATTCTAAAAAATCAATCATATTAATTGTAGATGATAACGTACAAATAAGAAAAATTATAACTGAATACTTAAAAAATAATGGTTATCAAAATTTAATATTAGCATGTGATGGATTACAGGGTGTTAATGCAGCATATAAATATCGTCCTGATTTAATTTTATGTGATTTTAGCATGCCCATTATGTGTGGTGATAAATTTCACGATGAATTAGTAAATAATCCAGACTTTAAAAAAACACCTTTTATTTTTATAACTGCAATAGTTGGTAAAAATATTCTTTTGGAAAGAAAGAAAAAAGGTGCTTTGGCATATTTAAACAAACCAATTGATGAATCTGAACTGATACTTACAGTTGAAATGCATTTAACTAAATACATGGAATTAAAATCAACATTATATCAAGCTTCAATAGATGAATTAACCCAAATTAATAATAAAAGAAATTTGAAATTTCTTCTTAAAAAGCAATTTTCCATAAGAATATTAAGAGATATCTCCATAATATTCTTCGACTTAGATCATTTTAAACTAATTAATGATAATTTTGGACATCAAGTTGGAGATATGGTATTACATAAAGTAGGGGAAATAATTCGTGAAAACATTAGACCCTATGACATAGCTGGAAGATATGGAGGGGAAGAATTTATAATTGCTCTACCTGAAACTTCAGCTGAAAATGCATTTATTGTTGCAGAAAAGTTAAGAACTAAAATTGAAACTTCATTTATAGACTATAAAGACAATATTATTAAATTCACATCTAGTTTTGGAATAGCAGCCCTTATAAGAAACACCGATCTCATTTGCAAAGAATTAGAGATAAAAAATTTAAACAATCTCTTTAACATAAACCCTGTTAATATTGATAATTGGGAAGAAATTGAAAGGAAAAAAAAAGATCTACCAAATATTCTTATTCTACTTGCTGATAAAGCACTATATTACGCAAAAAAAACCAAATGTAATAATTGTAATTTTTCATCAGATAAAGCAAATGATTTTCCAAAACAAAAATGTCCAAAGTGTAGTAGTGAAAGACTTATACAAGGTAGAAATAGAACATTTATCATAAAATCTTTTAAATAAATTTAAATTTCTTCATATATGTATTTAATTTTCTACCTAGAGGTAATTTTAATACATCATTAGAATCTATTCCCTTTATTTTTGACAATATAAAAACATAAACTAAAGCACTTACAATAATTGATATTATAAGACAGATATCATTTAAAACAATCTTTTGACTTATTATATCATCAAATAACATATATAAACCATTATAAGATAAATATGCAACAATCCCCATTATAATTGAAGATATAACTGGTTTATATAAAAGACTTAAATAATTGACCGATATATTAGTATACTTTTTTATATAATAATGATTTCTTATAAATGCAAAAGAAAATCCCACTATCGAGCCAATTATAGCAGACTTTACATTTATACTTGGAAATACAGTTAAAAAGTATACTATAACTACCTTAATCCCCATTCCAATTAATAGATTAATTGGTGGTATATGAGGTTTATTGATACCATTTAAAACTCCAGATTGAACATATACAAAAGTCATAAATATTACAAGCCAAGAGCCTCTTGTCATTAAATCGCTTCCCTTACCTGCTGTATTGAAAAAAACAAATACTATTATAGGTTTTGAAAGCACTGCTAAACCAATAGCTGCTGGAATCATTGTTATTCCACTGACTTTAAACCCTTCTACTACTTTTCTTTTTAAAAGCCCAAAATCTTTAACAGCTTCTGCTGAAGAAATTGCAGGAGTTATAACCATTGAAAGTGAGGCTCCTATTATTAATGGTAAATTTAGTATTCTCTGATATTGAGTAGTAAAAACACCATAAAGTTCTGTTGCCTTAACTTGTGAAATTCCACCTTCTATCATCCTCGGTACTAATGCTAAATCTATTAATTCATTTGTGTTCAATGCCACAAGACCTAAAATTGCTGGAAATACATATGTCAAAATTCTCTTTATTATATGAATATATCTTAATTGATTGTCAGATTGATTTTCTACATTATTCTTTTCTTCTCTTTTTTCTCTTAAAAATATATACAATAAGAAACTTGCAGCTCCAATTGCTGAAATTGTAGTTGCAAGAGATGATCCTGCTGCTGCTTTATCAACTCCATATTTTATAAACAAAGCCACAAAAACAACTGTTAATATTGAATTAAGTAATTGTTCAAGAACTTGTGAAATAGCAGTTGGAATCATATTCAATTTACCCTGAAAATATCCTCTAAGCACACTAGAGATAGCTGTAAACAACAATGCAGGTGATAACACAATTAACATTAAATATGCATCAGGTTGTTTTAACATCTTAGTTATATAAGTTGAGGTAAGTGCCAGAAAAATAGCTAAAAAACAACTTATTGTAATGATAAAAACAGCTGAAACTTTAAGAATTTTTTTTGAACCTCTATGATTTCCAACAGCTTCCTGTTCCGAAATTAATTTAGATATAGCAACAGGAATACCCGCTGTTGATAAAAGATAAATAAAAATATATATT
>JBDMZA010000522.1:0-4311 GCA_039770155.1 Clostridiales bacterium | reverse complement strand
ATAGTTAAGTTTAACAAATTATAAAAACTATTAAGGTTTGGATCCAAAAATGCCGCTCCCATCATATCAATCTCTTCATCTGAAGAATAAAGAAGACCATAATTCAATGAAAAATCTTGATCTAATCCTTTTGAAACTGACATAACATATTTATCTAAGTTTTTCATCTCAACTTCAACTTCATTTGCCACATTAAGCAAATCACCTCTATCTTCACTTTCAATAACAACAATAATATTATTCAAGGTAGGAAAATCTTCTATTATTTGCTCATATTCCTCAACCGCAGGATTTCCTTTTGGCGCTAATGCAACCCAATTAAGTTCAATATCCAGATTAGTAGCTAAAATTCCAGTTACTACAGTTATTAATAATGCTATCATAATTACTGTTTTTGGCCTTTTTAAGACCAAATCAACATTTTTCTTTAATATTTTTTTTAACATAAATATTTCCCCCTATCTTTTACGAGTGAACTCATATGAGTTCACTCATTAAAATTCCTAAAAAAATACATATTATTTATGTATAATTTACTTTTAACTGTTTTTACTTTTTGGGAAAAACATTCCCACTTTATTTTTATATTCAATATAAGGTTCTCCATATCTTATTACTAAATCTTTTTCTTCTGCATAACACATATAAACCCATGGTACTAACATTATTAATGATATTATTAACACAAATGGTGAGTTTAATAATAGTGAAATTATAATCCATAAAAAATATTCTCCAACCGCTTGAGGATGTCTAATCTTTTCGTAAATACCTGCATACATTTTATTATCTTTATTTGGTGACATAGTTTCTGATCCAGCATCTTTTACCCCCTTATAAAATAAGAATATTGATGGTATTGATATAATTACTGCTATTTTAATACTTGTAGACCAACTCCACGAAAACGTTTTTAATAATGAAATAGGCAGTGGATAGTATTTATACATAATAAAAGTTGCTAAAGTCAAAAACATAAATATCGATGCTACCATTCTATAATGCTTACATCTCTTATAAGAACAATCCCCTATTTTTTTCTCAAGCGAAGCCGGTTGAACACTTTTTATATAAAAGAAGTATATACAAAATATACTAATAACCATTATGACAAAATTAATATATGTCATAACAACACCTCCTTATAATTAATCCAAAAATAAATTTATTTATTTATTTCAAATACATAACCCTTTATTATTATTTCAATCTTTTGTCTTAAGTTTCTTAACATTTCTTCTTTTGTTTTTACATCTTCATAAATGTAGATTAAAAATTCAAATGTTACTACACTGTAAATTGTTTCTGTTAAAGCTCTAGCATCACAATCAATTATTAATTTTTTCTGTTGAAGATCCTTTATTAATTCACATAAGAAATCCATCATTTTATAATCTAAAGCTGCAAATTTACTCACTATTTTTGGACTCTTTTTTGCAATATTGAGAAATGCAACACCTAAATCCCTTAACATTCCTTTAGGCAACATATAAAGAAATTTAAAATTCTTATTCAAAAAATCAAATATTATATCTAATACTCCAGAATTCAAATCTACAAAACAATCTATTTCTATAGTTTCTTTTAAAAATTCATCTGTAAATACAGCTAAAAAAATTTCAGCTTTAGTTTTAAAATAGTTAAAAATTGTTCCTTCAGCAATGCCAACAGCTTTTGCGATTTCGCTAGTACTTGTTTTATCATATCCATTAGTAAAAAATAATATTTTAGCTTCATTTATAATACTATACCTAATTTCTTCTTTTCTTTCTTTTCCTATTCTTGTCATACTGACCTCCAAACACATTAATGAGTTCACTCATATGAGTATACTCATATTATACCATAAAAAAAACTTTGAAACAATATATAAATTAAATTCTATTAGGCATAATCAAAAATTTCATAGACTTTTGTATGTGTAAGATTTAAGATCAAATAGAGTGAAAATAACTTCTTAGAAGTATTTTTAGATAGTTGTTTTTTGTCAACTCGGGGCATCGCCATGTTAAGCCTACCCCATAATAAACTCTATAACTATGTAATAACACAGTATGGAGTTTTTTATAAATAAATGCTAATATAACATAATATCGATTCTATTAAGTACTAAACTCTTCTTACATTTGTTGCACAAGGACCTTTTTTTCCTTCACCAATTTCAAATTCAACTTTATCTCCTTCAGATATATAACCTGAAACATCATTTTTATGTACAAAAAGATCTTTTCCTGTTTCATCCTCTTGTTCAATAAAACCAAAACCTTTTCCCTCATTGAAAAACTTTACTATTCCATTTGCCATTTATATTCCCCTTAGTATTTTATTTTTGGATCATATTTCAGTATCTGTACATTTTAACACATAAAATCCAAATAAAATAGCTTTTAATAAAGTTATTTTAAATTCTGTATAATGTCTGTGGTTTTATACAATATTTTCAAACTACTTTTCCAATAATTCTACAATTATTATTATTATATTTCATTCCATTTCCCACTAATGTTTTTATTGACTTACCAATTACTATTTTATCATTAATATCATTAGATAGACTTATCAAATTATTAAGAAGCTTTTTATTTAAATTCTTATTACTATGTCCAGGCAATATATTGTCAAACTTTGATTCTATTTTCTCGATTTTTAGTAAACTTTCTTTATATTGTACAATAGATGTAGATTCTTCTAAATGAAGCCAAACACCATCAAATATAGAATCTCCACTAAATAAGCATCTACTTACTTCATCTAGTAGCGCTATACATCCATTAGAATGCCCTGGAATACTTATTACCTCTATATTTCTATCTCCTAAATCAAATTTGTATCCATCATCTATAGGAATTATTTTATTGAATTTCTTTTCAAGCCATTCATCTTTTGAAAAATTTTCTGGAAATTCTCTTATTGCCTTTTCAATTGCCCATTTTTTATTTTTAATTGAATAACACTTTTTTAAAATATCTATATCATATTTTGATATATAAAATTCAGAAAAATCTGAATTTCCTCCTACATGGTCTGGATGACCATGTGTATTTACTAACATAATAGGTTTATTTGTATATTGCATTGCAAATTCTTTTATGTTGCTTAATCCCCATCCTGAATCTATTAATAAAGACTTTTTCCTACCATTTATCAAATAATTAGTAGAATACTCATAATCATATATTGCATAAATTCCACTAGTAATTTCTTCTATTTCAAACCAATTATTTTTCAAATTAAATCCCCCACAAATAATTTTTTTAAATTAATAAAACCATTATTATAATTATACTTTATTTGTAACTAAAAGATAACCAAAACTTCATAAACAACTTTTTTCTGAAAATGCCGATGTTTCAAATATAGACACATTTTTTGTCTGTCCCTAAATCTTTTATAAATTTATAATGTACTGTTTTAAATACTCTAAATCAGTATTACTAATTTTAACAATTTCAACCCCATAACCACTAATACTAGTACCATCATCTTGTTTTCGTACAATTGATCCAATTATAGCTATAATTTTATGTTTTGTTTGTAAATAAATTTCAACCCCACTACCTATTGCAAATTCATCTTTTATACATATAAACAATCCCTGCCTGCTTAAATCTTTTACAATCCCTGAATGTTTTTTACTGCTATACAATTTACACATATCTGCATAAATCGATACTGGAAATCTATCACTTTTTCTACGTTCTCTAAAATAATCTACTCTATTTATACTAAATTCTATTTTGTTGTTTTTTTTATCAACTTTATTTACAGTAGCTCCAATGTTATATCCTATCTGATTAACAGAAAACCTTGCAACAATAGGATCACTTTCTGCAAAGTTTAATATTGACATTTCATTTAAAAATTTTGATATTATACAATTATCCTTTTTATCTTTTATTATACATTTTAATGGCTTTGTACTAACATAATGATATATTAAAATGACAGAATTTATCTGAAGATTCTCATGAGACATTTTTTCATCAAGTGTTTTTATACAATCATGATAATATTTTCCATAAAACAAAACATCAAAAATATAATTTTGTTTTTCTTCATTTTCTTTTTTCTGTTCTTTAGCTTTTTCAGGGTCTGCCTCTTTTTGAATTTTTAATAAATCAGGTAAAATACTATCAGGTTTTATATTTTTTCTATACTCAAATAATGCATCTTCATATAATATAATTTGCCTTTTCTCTGACATGTTTTTTATCGCATATTTAACAATTTTAACCATATCATCTGCGTAAAAATTTTCAGAACATTTAACACAATAATTAATAGGAACATTTTTAACAGCTATTATTCTAT
>JBDMZA010000521.1:0-11372 GCA_039770155.1 Clostridiales bacterium | reverse complement strand
AGTAGAAGATATAAGAAATATTGTAAATAAATTTTCTGAAGAAAGAAATTGGAACAAAACTGAAAATCCAAAGAACTTAGCAATGGCATTAAGTGTTGAAACAGCAGAACTTTTAGAAATATTTCAATGGATTCATTCTGATGATGTTAATAAAATTAAAGAAGATAGACAGAAATTTCTTCATTTACAGGAAGAAATAGCAGATGTTTTTTGGTATCTGGTTAGAATTTGTAAATTTTATAAAATTGATCTTTATAGTGCGGTAAGTAGAAAAGCAATAAAAAATGCAAAAAAATATCCTAAAGAAAAATATTTATGAAAATCTAGGATATACCTTAGAATTATTTCTATAAATTTAATAATATTGGTATTAAGTTTTATTTTGCAATAATATTACCAATTTAACAAAAAAGTACATTAAAATATATATATATATCTGATATTATTAAATATAGATTTAACAAGGGGTGATGATATGAAAAAAGTACGAATTAGTATTGCAATAGTAGTTATTATTTTATTAAATATTATTTTTATACCATCTATAGTCGGAGCAAGTGATCCAAATTATGCAGAGGCACTTCAAAAATCACTATATTTTTATGATGCTGAAAAATGTGGTTCTGGAATAACTGGAGGAAAATTAGAATGGAGAGGAGATTGTCATCTAGAGGATAGTAAAATACCTTTAGATTCTGAGCATACTAATTTATCTGAAAGTTTTATCAGCCAAAATAAAGAATTTCTTGATCCAGATGGCGATGAGCATCTTGACTTAAGCGGTGGTTATCATGATGCCGGTGACCATGTAAAATTTGGTTTACCACAATCATATTCAGGATCAACATTAGCATGGGCATACTATGAATTTAAAGAAGCATTTGTACAAATTGGAGAAGACGAGCATATGATGGATATTCTAAAAGGATTCTCTGATTACTTTTTAAAGAGTACATTTTTAAATGACAATGGTGAAGTAATTGCATTTAATTTTATGGTTGGCGATGGAGATATTGACCATACATACTGGGGACCTCCTGAACTACAGCAAGCAGAAAAATACCCAAGACCTGCAACTTTTGCAACTGTCGATACACCGGCAAGTGACCAATGTGGAAATGTTGCTGCTGATTTAGTTGCTATGCACTTAATTCTAAAAGACTCTGAACCTGATTATGCAGAACAATGTTTAGAAACTGCAAAAGCATTATACGAATTCGGAAGAAATAATAGAGGCCTTGGTGATTCTGGTGGGTACTACGGTTCAGCATATGACCATGATGAATTGTCATGGGCTGCTACATGGCTATACGAAGCAACTGGTAATATGGATTATATTGATCATATCATGTCAAAAACCGATGATGGTATCTATGATGGATATCTTCAAAGAATTATAAAATCAGAAGGAAATACATGGCAAAACATATGGGTTCATTGTTGGGATGTTGTATGGGGTGGTACATTTATGAAACTATCAAGTTTATTTCCTGAAAATGAAATGTATGATTATTTTGCCAGATGGAATATAGAGTATTGGTCTGGCGGTGAAATAAAACATGAAGACGAATCAGATGGAACATATTTACAGTTAACTCCATATGGCTATGGTATGATTAATACATGGGGTTCAGCTAGATATAATTCTGCAGCTCAAATGTGTGCATTAGTGTACCAAAAACACCATCCTGATAGGACAGATTTTGGTGAATGGGCTAGAGGTCAGATGGAATACATTCTCGGAGATAATAAAGTAGGTTATTCCATGGAAGTTGGATATGGCAATGCTTATGTGCAACATCCTCATCACAGAGCAGCACACGGATCAAAAACCAATAGTATGTTAAATCCTCCTGAACACAAACATATCCTATGGGGAGCATTAGCTGGTGGTCCTGATGGTGACGATGAGCATGTTGATGAAACTACAGATTATGTTTATAATGAAGTTGCTATAGATTATAATGCAGGATTTGTTGGAGCATTAGCTGGACACTATTTATTGTATGGTCAATCTGATGAACCTATAGCTGATTTTCCACCACTAGAACCAGATGAAGATAAATTCTATTGTGAATCAAAAATTGAGCAAGAAAATAATGAAAGAACACAGGTTACTTTGAAAATACATAATGAAACCTACAATCCACCAGCATTTGAAGATGGATTAATGTGTAGATATTTCTTTGATATTAGTGAATTATTAGAAGCTGGTCAAACTATTGATGATATTTCATTAGATATTTACTATGATGAAGAAAAATCTATTACAAATCATGAAACTATACTTTCTGGACCACATAAATGGAATAATGAAGGATTATATTATGTTGAATTAGATTGGGCTGGTGCACAAATATATGGTGACAGAGAAATACAAGTTGCTATTATGGCAACACAAGATTCATCATGGAACTCTAATTGGGATCCATCTAATGATTTTAGTAGAGAAGGCATAACAGAAGAAATGGCCTTAAATAACAATGTTCCTGTTTATATAGATGGTGAGCTTGTTTATGGAGTTGAACCTGCAAAATCAGAGTATACTCCTGATTCATCTACCGGAACTGAAATCACACCAACTCCAACATTAACTCCAGAAACAATTGATGTAGATGTTAAATACTCTGTAGAAAACGATTGGGAAACTGGTTCAGTTATTGAAGTAACTTTAACCAATAATGGTGAAAGTAATATAACTAACTGGACAATTTCTTGGAATTACAGTGGTAATCAAGAAATAATTAATTATTGGAATGCAAATCTTATACAAAATGGACCCGAAGTAATTTTTTCTAATACATCATCATCAACTTCTATAGCAGCAGGTGAATCAGAATCATTTGGATTCCAAATATCACACAGTGGTACAAATGAAGTTCCAAGTAATTTTGAAATATACTAATAATTAGGTATAATCCAAAATTTCATAATACAATTTTTTTCTGAAAATATTGATGCTAAAAAACCACTCTTTAAAAAAAGGGTGGTTTTTATTATACTTTTTTGAAATTTTAATTATTTTTAATTTTATCTTCACATTCTTCTGATTTCTCTAAAAATTCTTTCTTATCATATTTAATATAAGCTTTCTTATAGTATTTAGCTGCTTTTTCATAATTGCCATCTTTATAATTTCTATATGCTAATATACTAGGTGCAAATATCTCTATTTTTACATCTTTTTTCAATTTATCAATCCACTCTTTTATTTCGTCTGAACTTAAAAATTTATCCACTACTAATTTGTCCTCCATTTTTTTCTTATCTTCTGCTTCTTCTATTCTTTTTTCATCATTTTTATCCAGTTTTATACCTTTTTCCCTTGCTATATCAGGCAAACAATCCATCTTTAGTAAATAAAATTTCACTTCACTTTCCAAATCCTTTTTACTACTAAAACCATTTTCTGCCAAGTATTGATCTAAAAGATTTTCATCAGATAAATTTGAAATAACATTATCATTTATATATTTCTCTATGTCTTCACTAGTAACTTTAATTCTTGCATTTTTTAATACATAGTCCTCAAGAACTATCCGTTCTATAACTTGATCTATAAATGCACTATCCCTTTCTTCATAACTCATTCTTAAATATTCAGAATTTGTTTTATACTTGTCAAAAAATGCTTTTTCTTCTCTTCTAAAAATTCCTACACTAACATATTCACCATTAATTTTTAACCCATGGTAAAAAGAGTAATTTTCTTCATCATTTTTCTCACTTTTTGTAGCACTATTAGATTTATCATTTGATAGAACTAAAATTAATGCAGTAACACTTAAACTTATTAACACAACTATTGATATATACAAAAACTTTTTTTGTTTTAAAATCGAAAAATTCATACTATCTCCTCTCTTATAAGAACCTAAAAATTAATACCAAATTCTTTTCGTCTGAAGTTCGCTTAAATCATGCAAATTCATATTCAAAAATTATAGTTTATTTTTTGGATATCCTTTATCAATTTAAATTAAAGTCTGTAGGAACTGTATTGACACCACTATAAGTCATGTTAAATCCAAAACTTATAGAATCTCCCACTGGAATATTAGCATTCCAATCACTACTTGTTACAATTACCTCAGACTCCGATTGATTATAAGAACCATTCCATAAATTCGAAATCTCTTGATCTTCTAAAAACATCCAAGAAAGAGTCCATCCACTTATTGCAACAGAACCTTCATTATTAATTTTTACACTTACAGTCGCACCACTTCCCCAATCATTCAAAATCACATAATCTACTGAATATGAAATTACATCATCAGTTGCAGTAGATGTAGTTTGTGTTGTCTCAGGAGTAAATGTTGGTATAACAGTTTCAGTCTCAACAGGACTTGTTGATGTAGTTTTTCCACTGTATAATTGATTTTGAGGAATTATCTCTTTTTCTATTGCAGTAGGTGTACTCCAATATAGTTGACAGGATGCATCACCAGCATTCTCATAAAATTCTACTGTAATTTCATATTTTTCTCCCATTTCTAATTGAATTAAGCCTGAATCTTCAACTGCTGCATGATCAGTCCAGTTATCAATAACCCAAACTCCGTCTATCATTACTCTTGCCCCATCATCATGACTTATATAAAATGTATATACTTCATCAGATCTTGCTTCTATTTCTCCAGTCCATTTAACTGAAAAACCATCACTTGGAATTTCAGAATCTGGAGTTCCTCCACCCCAATTAAAATCAATTGTAGAATCAACTCTTGTTAATACAGGTGTTCCTGAAAATGTAGTACCAGAATAATATTCACCATATAATCCATCTCCATCTCCAAGTTCACTTGTTTCAGCAGGAGTTGGAGTTGGCATAGGTGTACCACCAGTTCCTCCATCTGCTATATACTTTCTTCCTGCAACTCCCAACAAAAATGATGCATTATAATCAAGTGCTACTTCATTATTTATATAGTTATTTACATCATCTGTAAAACTATCATCGTTATTTGGTCCACCTGCTAATGCTCCGACCATATCATGTGTAACACCATCTCTATTTGGTTCATTAGCTCTATGATGAGGATGTTTTATAGCATTTGATCCATAATTAGTTATAAAGCTGGTACCAGATGGATTTGATCCCAATGCATAATCAATAGATAAATTAGCATCACTGTTATAATCAGAAACACCAAATTCTTTATACATTATATATACTAGACCGGCTTCCGCTGAATTATATCTTAAAACACCCCACTGATCTAAATATGGTAATCCATATGAAGTTTTTGATAAAGTATTAAAATACCAATCAAAATTCCACATAATCCCATCATAATATTTTTGATTTCCAGTAATTTTGTACAGCATTGTCATATTTGCAAGAGTTACATCATCCCAACAATATGTCCATGGTTTCTGATATTGATTATCTCCATAGTCATTCTTAACTTCTATCCAAGTTTCAAGAGGTGTTAAGTAACTATTGTCACCAGTAGCTAAATATAGCCATATGCCTGCCCACACCATATCATCATAGTTAGAACTAGAAGTATAGTATCCATTTGCTACATTACTTCTCACACTCATATTATTCTTTCCAACATTAAACATAGATTTTGCTGTTGAAAGGCAAGTATTTGCATATGAGGAATTTACATCTTTATAATTTATGTACATTAATGCTAACGAACCTGCTGTTTGACCTAATATATCTGAACCAGCATTTCTATAAGTTGGACGATCCGTAGTTTGTTCTTCCGGTGGTCCCCAATAAGAATGATCAGAACCTCCATCACCTATTTGTACTACCATAGTACTTCCATTCCATGAATCCATAGCATAATCGCAAAAAATTCTTAATTCCTGCCAAGCTTTAGGTAGAGCACCTGAAGATTCCCATGTGGATCTGAATTCATAAATTGACCATCCTATAGCAGAAGATGAAAACGCAGCTGGTAAAGCAAATTTTACATGATCACCTGCATCATGAAAACCTCCATCAATAGAATCACCTGTATGACAGGCTCCACGCCAACTAGAAAATACATTATTTGTCGATGCATCCTCTCCACATCGATTGGCATCAAACCATGCTGTTGACACTTTCATAACATCACTATAATCATAAGCTGCAAATATAGAACTTTGAAAAAGTAATATAGTAGATAACATTGCTGTTATAAGAATAAAAACGAAAAAAATACTTTTCTTTTTCATATACTCTCCTCCTTTAAAAATTCTCAATTCACTTAATTCCATAAATTTTCTTAACTACATCAAATTTCTGTAATCAAATTTATAAAATTCTTCAATTTGAAAAATTTGATGCAGTAAACCTAATTTAATTTTTTTAAACAGAGAAATATAGATTTCAAAGTAGACAACATATTTTTTGTGATTAAAAATTTGAAAAAAGAAATTTCATTTTATAAATTATCTCTATACTATATTGTTTCATATAAGGTAAGTTTTGTCAATATTGTATTGTAGCTAAAGTTAAATCTATTAAATAAATCAGATATTACGCTTGGAAATTTATTTGTTACTTTAATTCTATACAACTTACTTATATAATAAATTAATAACATTATACTTTTATTTTTACATATAACTTAGGAGAGCCTAAAAAATAATACCAAATTCTTTTCGTCTGAAGTTCGCTTAAATCACGCGAATTCATACTCGAGAATTAGAGTTTATTTTTTGGCTATCCCTTAGGAGAGCCTAAAAAATAATACCAAATTCTTTTCATCTGAAGTTCGCTTAAATCATGCGAATTCATACTCGAGAATTAGAGTTTATTTTTTGGCTATCCCTTATCTAAATAATTAATATATTTTTTGGAGGTATTCTTTTGGGTAAAATAGGTTTTTATATTATTAATTATAAAAAATTCAATGTTTATTTGAACAAAGTTAAAGGAGTGTATTTTTTATATTCACAAGGCAAAATTATTGAATGGTTTGTAATTGAGTCTTCTGCTTTGGAATTCTGTGAAGAATATTTTGATGATTTTAAATTTTATTAATTGTTTTTTTTCAATAAATCCCATGCAAATTCTGAAAAAATGCGAAATCACTTAAATCAAGAAGAACATATTGCTCCTGTTAATGAATTTAATAATTCTCAGATTTCAAAAGAAAATCTCCCCAAATTATCATATCAGGAAGATTTTCTCTTGTATAAATTGCCTGTATTTGCACCTAATAATAGTTAACCCTACTCAAAAACATCTTATATACTATAATATGTAATTTAAAATCAGATTTTATTATTCAATAGCAATAGTTTCACCATTTAATATACAGGTTGCAGGTATTGTATTTGTTCCTGAATATGTTAAATTAAAACCAAAACCTACTGTTCTATTAATCGCCACATTTGAATTCCATGATGCATTACTAGCAGTTACTGAACTTCCACTTTGGGTATATTCAGCATTCCATAAAGAAACAATTTGTTGGTTTCCACCAAATGACCACTCAATTGTCCATCCATCTATTTCACTACTGCCATTATTAGTTATATTAACACTTATAGTTCCACCACTGCCCCAATCATTTTGTATAATATAATCAACTTTACAATCTATATCACCATTAGATGTAGTAGGTGCTTCAGTTGTTGGAGATATTGGTGATTGTGTTGATACCTCAGTGTCAACTGGTGTTACTATTCCACCTGGCACTGTAATATTAGGTACTGGAGGCTCTGACATACCATTTCCTAAATAAAAACCAGTATGCGGTGGCTGATTATATGCAACATTTTGCCATGCAATCCCTAAACGATAAATAGGATCATGCATTAAAGTATAAATGCGACGACTTGTTACATCAGTAGTAGTATAAATCCTAAGATTGCTATTATCATCAGTTCTATAAATTACTTCTTCTCTCCAATCACCAAGAATATCAGCTTGTAAAGCAGGTGTTGACTTAGTTCCATTATTTGATGAACATCCTGTCGCAGTTAGTAATCTTGTTCCACTCCCAGAACTAATAGCATATCCATCTAAAAGTTCTCTACTATCATCTCCATTCCACCAAATGGCAAAATTAATTTGTGAAGGTGCTGAACCAATATTTTGTCCTGTTACACTATATAATGGACTTCCTCCTGATACCCAGCTCTCTTCTCCTGGATAATTAGAATTGATATCAGCACTACATGCTCTACCTACATCACCACTATCATCATGTCTATAAATAATCGAACCATTTGCTGCATCTCTAAAAGTCGCTCCTGCACCACTTTCATGACATTGCCATACTTCTAAACCACTTCTATTAGGGTCTAAATCGCCAAAATGCATTGCATCTCCATGACCTAATCCTGTATTGTATAAACCATTTCCATTGTGGTCAATTGTACATGAACCGTAAATAATCTCATCGTAACCATCATTATCTACATCTCCAACACTTAAGTTATGATTTCCCTGTCCCGCATAACTACTATTACCATCATCACTATCAAATTTCCATAATTTATTAAGATTATCATTTTGCCAATTATAAGCAACTAATACAGTTCTAGTATAGTAACCTCTGCACATAACAAGACTTGGTGTTTTGCCATCTAAATATGCAATACAGGCTAAAAATCTATCAACCCTATTACCATAGGAATCTCCCCAACTTGAAACTGTACCTCTTGGAGGATCATAATTTACTGTTGAAAGTTCTGCTCCTGTTCTTCCGTTAAAAACAGTTAAATACTCTGGTCCAGATAAAATATATCCATATGAGTTCCTATAATCAGCGCTTGAGCTTCCTATTACATTTCCTGTTCCATCAACTGTACCATCAGCAGTTTTACATGCAATTTCAGCACTTCCATCAGAATCTAAATCATATACCATAAACTGTGTATAATGAGCACCAGCTCTAATATTTCTTCCTAAATCAATCCTCCACAAATGTGTACCATCCATTTCATATGCATCTAAATAAACATTCCCAGTATACCCACTATGTGAATTGTCTTTTGAGTTTGAAGGATCCCATTTTAAAATTATTTCATATTCTCCATCATTATCTAAATCTCCAACACTACAATCATTTGGACTATAAGTATAGCTTACTCCATCTGGAGTAGTTCCACCAGATGGTACAGATAATGGTATCTGTTTATAATTTGAACCCCAAACACTGACAGCCTGTGACTTTGACTGTTCACTACCATTAATAACAGCAGCAACAGAATATGTCGAACTCGTACTTCCAGATGAATCAACATAATTTGTACTAGATGTAATTGGGCTTGAATTTACTTTTGTTGAACCTCTATAAAGATTATATCCAACATCAGTACTTTCAGTTCCTAAAGCTCTCCAACTTACAAAAATACCATTACTAACCTTTACTGCAACAGTACCTCGATCTAAATTTTCCATAGTTCTCATATATGAGGCTGCAAATAATTTTGGTACCATAAGCATAAAAACAGATATAATTACAACTAAAACTAAAATTATACCTAACTTTTTTTTCATACCTTTACCTCCCCCTCTTTCAATATAAAATTACATAGGAAACCCTCAAAAATAATATCACCCAAATACTACTTTAAACAGTATCTTAAATAGCTTAAAATTATGTAATTCATTATTATTAAAATTTTGATTTATTTTTTTTGATATCTCTAAGGAGAACCTAAAAAATAATACCAAATTCTTTTCGTCTGAAGTTCGCCTAAATCATGTGAATTCATACTCGAGAATTAGAGTTTATTTTTTGGATATCCCTAAGTGATTTCATTTATAAAGTTTGAAATGTTTTAGCATAATCAAAAAACAAACTAGTCAACTTTATTTTGAAAATCAGTTGAACTATTGTAATTTTAAGAAAATAATTGTATTATGATTTTTTATTATGCCTTATCTACTATAACTCTTATTTTATGATATATTTATTTCGCTTTATCATATTCTGATACTATACTCTAACCATATTTTAACACTTTTTAACATATTAGTCAATCTTCAGTCTAGATATTTGGGATTATCTCAAATCCTAATTTCAAGTACTTATTGACGAAAATTTGGAATATCCCTGTACATGGAAATTATTACATTAAGGCAGAATCAAAAAATAAACTAGTTGGATTATCATTACTCATAATTTTAAATTTACCATTGACTTTTCATTATATTGTGATATACTGATGAAGTTGTCAAGCAAGGATATTTAATTTAATAATTAAACGGCGCGGAATGGAGCAGCTGGTAGCTCATTGGGCTCATAACCCAAAGGTCATAGGTTCAAATCCTTTTTCCGCAATTTATCTAAAAACTCCAAATTTAAAAATGGAGTTTTTTTTATTACATACAAAAGATAAATCTTGGTAAAATCCTTAAAAAATATTTAATTTATAATAATAATCTTTTAATTTTATTATATTCTAGATTATCAATCTGTCCATCTCTATGCATAATTTTTAGTTTAGATATTGAAAATTCCTCACCTTTTATTGCCGCTTTTATAAAATAATTCTTAGCTTTTTCATAGTCTTTATTAACTCCGTACCCTCTGTAATATATATATCCTAAATTTTTATATGCTTCTAAAACTCCATTTTGAGCGGCTTTTTCATACCATATAAAAGCTTTTTTATAATTTTGCTCATCTATACCATAGAAATAATTATTTCCAATTACATTTTGCTTACAACCATCTAATGAATTAAAAATATTTTTTTCATTTTCAGACAGATAATCAAAAATTGAAATATCCGTTAAATCTGTATTATTTTTATTATTTTTATTATTTTTTTCTGAGTCATTACCAACATATATTGTTTCAAAATTTAATATATCATTGTCAATATTCGTATTTATATTATTAGTTTGATTAACTTCATCATTTATATTTTTACGATTAGAATTATTATATTCTGATTTAATTTCCAAGGTTTCTTGATTATAAATAGATTCTATGTTAGTAGATTCTATATTAATAGATTCTTTGTTCTTATCATTTAATTTTGTTAGTATTTGTATTAATAATTTATTAAATTCTCTAGGAGTTTCAAATCTATCTAATGGAGAAAACGAACAAGCTTTTAATATACTATTAAATAAATCTTGTGGGCAATTATTTATTTTGGGAAATGTTTCTCCTGAATATCTTTTGATTTGTGAATTTTGTAAATTTTCAAAAGAAAAATTTTCTGGGTAAACTGGAAGAAATGGTAATCTATTGTGATTTAATAATTTATATAATAATAAACCAAGAGAATATATATCAGCTCTAATATCATATTTTTTTCCATTAAATACTTCTGGTGCCATATAAGATATTGTTCCAACTTTTGTTGAAACTCTTGAAAAATCTGTTACATCTCTAGATACTCCAAAATCTCCCAATTTAAAAACATTATTTTTACTAACAAATATATTGCTTTCT
>JBDMZA010000520.1:0-7288 GCA_039770155.1 Clostridiales bacterium | reverse complement strand
ATTATGTCTAAGTTTTTTATGTCAAAATTATATTGTTTGATATAAATCTAATTATATATTATTATATTACTCTTTAATAATTAAATTAAATACAAAATTATTACACTATGGAAAATCTAAAAAAAGAATCTGACCTAAAAACAGTTTTAACTATAAAAAAATAGGCATGTTTCAAATTTTATATGCTTAATTATTTATATAAATATATTGATTATAATTACATGGAAATTTATATTTACACAAATAATTTATTCATATTTGAAACATGCCCTTATGAATGCTCTTATGAAAACTCTTAAATAAGTTTAATCGTTTCTCTTGCTATTGCTAGCTCTTCATTTGTAGGTATTATAAATATTTTTATTTTTGAATTTTTTGTACTAATATCTTTTTCTTCTCCACGAATTTTATTTTTTTCAAGATCAATTTCAATCCCGAGAGCTTCCAATCCTGTTAAAGATCTTTCTCTTACCAAGCAATTATTTTCTCCTATTCCTGCAGTCATAATAACAGCGTCCACACTTCCTATTATCGCTGCATATTCGCCAATATATTTTTTTACTCTATAACAAAATATATCTAAAGCTAAATCAGCGAGTTCATTACCATTTTCAGAAGCCTCTTGTAAATCTCTAAAATCGCTACTAATACCTGATATTCCTAATACTCCTGATTTTTTATTCAATAGTTGATCAACTTCACCAATAGTCATTTCTTCTTTTTCCATTAAAAATTTTATAACAGCAGGATCTATAGAACCACTCCTTGTTCCCATAGCTAATCCATCTAAAGGTGTAAATCCCATACTTGTTTCTATTGATTTACCATTTTTAACAGCACAAATACTAGAACCATTTCCCAAATGGCAAACAATTAAATTAGATTTATCTATTGGTTTATCGAGAATATTTGCAGCTCTTTGAGCAACATATTTATGGGAAGTTCCATGAAAACCATATTTTCTAATTCCATGTTTCTCATATAAATTATATGGAAGTGCATAAAGATACGAATATTTAGGTAGTGTTTGATGAAATGCAGTATCAAATACAGCAACCATAGGTACATCATTCATTATATGTTCACAAGCTTCTATTCCTACCAAATTAGGAGGATTATGTAATGGTGCCAACTCTATGCATTCTTCTATTGTTTTTTTTACATCTTTATCAATTAAAACTGAATTGTGAAATTTTTCTCCTCCATGCACAACTCTATGACCAACAGCTGAAATCTCCTTAATATCTGAAATAACTCCGTTTTTATTATCTGTTAACATATCTAAAACATATTGAGTTGCTATTGTATGATCATGAATATCTTTTTCAATAACAACTGTATCCTTACCAATAGTTGTATGTTTTAAGTATGATTGATCCAAACCAATCCTATCACATAAACCTTTTGCCAAAACAGCTTCATCTGAAGTATTTATTAATTGATACTTTAATGATGAACTTCCTGAATTAATTACTAAAACTTTCAAATCTATCATCTCCTATTTCAAAAGTAAATTTTTAACATTTAATTGTGCTTGCACCGCTGTAATTGCAGCAACTCCAACAATATCCTCTGCTGAGCAGCCTCTTGATAAATCATTTACAGGTTTTGCTATACCTTGCGTAATTGGTCCATACGCTTCAGCTTTAGCTAACCTTTGAGTTAATTTATATGCTATATTACCACAATTCAAGTCGGGGAAAATTAAAACATTCGCCAAACCTTCTATGCTGCTTTCTGGAGCCTTTGCTGCTGCAATAGCAGGTACAATTGCTGCATCTAATTGAATTTCTCCATCAATATCTAATTCGGGTGCTTTTAATCTGGTTATTTTTGTTGCATTAACAACTTTCTCTGTTAATGAACTAACCGCACTTCCATAAGTTGAATATGACAACATTGCAATTTTAGGCTGTTCATCAATAATATTTTCAAAAGATTTTGCTGAAGATATTGCAATTTCTGAAAGTTGATCTGCATTTGGATTTTCTACAAGACCACAATCTGAAAATACAAAAATTCCATTATGTCCATAATTACACTTTGGAACAACCATTATGAAAAATGAGGATACAGTTTTTGTACCTGGCAAAGTTTTCAATATTTGCAAAGCAGGTCTTAAAGTATTTGAAGTAGAGTTAACAGCACCTGCAACCATTCCATCTGCTTCATCTTTTTTAACCATCATTACCGAAAAATAAATAGGATCTAACATTTTTAGTTTAGCCTCTTCAAATGTTAGACCCTTATGTTTTCTTAAATTATAAAAATCATTTGTGTATTCATCAATTCTATTAAATTTTTCAGTGTCTATTATTTCCACTTCAGATATATCAATATCCTCAGATAAATTAATAATATTATTTCTTTTCCCAATTAAAATAATCTTTGCTATTTTATGTTGAGTCAAAATCGATGCGGCTTTTAAAGTACGTTTATCAGTACTCTCCGGTAATACTATTGTCTTAATATCGCTCTTTGCCTTTTTAAATACTTCCTCCAGAAAATTCATATTTAAGATCCCCTTTCAATCTTGTATAAAAAATTTTATATAAATTAAATTATAAATGTTTTTATGACCTAGTTATAATACTTGATTATAACTGGTTTCTCTTAATTACATTATATACAAAATGTTTTTTGTATACAATATTTTTATAAATATTATTAATTTAATTAAATATAAGGCATAATCAAAAATTTTATAAGTAAAACTTAAAAAGAATTCTTTTCATCTGAAATTCGCTTAAATCATGGGAATTCATTCTCAAGAATTAGGATTTATTTTTAGTATATTCCTTAGACAACTTTTTTCTGAAAATTTCAATGGTTCATTAGATTTATTTTTTTGGATATAACTTAATAGAATTACTCACCTAATGGATATCTAAAAAATAACAATTGTTCTCAGGTACTAAAACAATTTTACTTTTTAATTCTCCTGATAATTTATTGTAGGTGAATAATGTGTAGATATTATAAGATTTTTTAAAACCAAATATACATTTTATTAAGAATTTAAGAAACTATCTACTATAATTTTAATACATTTTATTGTAAATTTCAATATATTTCGATAAATTATCGTATAAAAAATAAATTACATGTCAAAGCAAATAGATTCAAATAAAGTTTTTATAACTAATTATTTAAAGTTAATAAAAAACTTATCTATTTGCCTTGATATGTAATAAGGCATAATCAAAAATTTCAATTCACGTGATTTAAGCGAACTTCAGACGAAAAGAATTGGGTATTATTTTTTAGGTTCTCCTAATCTAATTCTTTATTCAAAAGTTCATTTATTATTTTAGGATCTGCTTTTCCTTTAGTCTCTTTCATTACTTGTCCAACTATAAATCCCTTAGCTTTCTTTTTTCCATTTTTATAATCATCAACTGATTTTTGATTGTTTTCTAATACTTTCTTTATAATTAATTTTATTGTTTCTTCATCATTAACTACTTCTAACCCCTCATCCTTAACAATTAATTCTGGATTTTTATTTGTTTTAAACATCAAATCAAAAACTTTTTTTGCAATTTTACCACTTATTGTACCATTATCAATTAGATCTAATAATTTAGCTAAGTTTTCGCTACTTATAGGAATTTCACTATAGTCTATAGAATTTTCATTTAATCTTTTAAGTAAATCCCCCATAATCCAGTTACTAACTGCCTTAATATTATTTGTAGACTTTATTGTATCTTCAAAAAAATCAGAAATATGCTTTGAACTTATAATTATTTCAGAATCATATAAAGGCAAATTTAATTCATTTACATATCTTCTAATTCTATCCTTTGGTAATTCAGGTAAATTATTTTTAATGTTATCTATATATTCATTTTCCAATACTATTGGTACTAAATCAGGATCAGGAAAATATCTATAGTCATGAGCTTCCTCTTTACTTCTCATAGAATAACTTATACCTTTAATATCATCCCATTTTCTGCTTTCTTGTATGATTTCAGATCCTTGTTCTATTTCATCAATTTGTCTTTGGGTTTCTGATTCAATAGCTCTTACAACAGCTTTGAAAGAATTTAAGTTTTTCATTTCTGTTCTAACACCAAATTCTATTTGTCCTTTTGGTTTTACTGATAAATTAACATCTGCTCTTAATGAACCCTCTTGCATTTTACAATCAGATACATCAATATATTCTAATATGTTTTTCACAGTTTCCAGATAGGCTCTTGCCTCTTCAGCTGTTCTCATATCAGGCTCACTTACTATCTCTATTAAAGGAACTCCACATCTGTTATAATCAACTAATGAACCCGTCCCATATTCATCATGCAAAAGTTTTGCTGCATCTTCTTCAATATGTATTCTTGTTATTCCAATTCTTTTTTCACTATTATCTTCAGTTTTTATATCTAAAAATCCACCTTTACATAAAGGTAAATCATATTGTGATATCTGATAAGCTTTTGGTAAATCTGGGTAAAAATAATTTTTTCTATCTTGCTTACTAAAGTTAGCTATAGAACAGTTAGTTGCAAGTCCAGCTTTAATTGCATATTCAACAACTTTTTTATTCAAAACTGGTAAAGTACCAGGCATTCCTGTGCAAACGGGACAACAATGTGTATTTACATCTCCTCCAAATTTCGTTGTACAGGAGCAAAAAATTTTAGAATCTGTTGATAATTCAGAATGTATTTCTAAACCTATCACAACATCATACTCCATTTATATTCACCTCATTATTCATTTTATTAATGTTATCAAAAAATAACTCTTGATTCTCCCATAATTTAAGGGAACTTCAGACGAAAAGAATTTGATATTACTTTTTAGTTTCTCCTAGATTAGGTTTTTTTATGTGAAACAATGTATTTTGTTCAAAAGTATAAGCAACTCTTAATATTTTATTTTCAGCTAAAGGTTTAGATATTAATTGCATCCCAATGGGCATATTGTCCTTATCAAAACCACATGGAATATTTATTCCTGGAAGACCTGCAATATTAGCTGAGACTGTATAAATATCACCTAAATACATTTCTAAAGGATTATCTATCTTAGCACCAAGTTTATATGCTGTCGTAGGCGTTGTTGGTCCTAAAATCACATCATATTTATCTAAAGCATTGTCAAAATCTCTTTTAATAAGAGTCCTTACTTTAAGAGCCTTGTTATAATATGCATCATAGTATCCAGAACTCAATGCATAAGTACCAAGCATAATCCTTCTTTTTACTTCTTTTCCAAAACCCTCACTTCTTGACTTTTTATATAAATCTAATAAATCACTATAATTTTTAGTTCTGTATCCATATTTCACTCCATCATATCTGGCTAAATTAGAACTTGCTTCTGCGGAGGATATAATATAATACGCAGGAATAGCATATTCAGTCAATGGTATTGAAATTTCTTCCCAGCTAGCTCCTAATTTTTCAAGCACATCTAAAGCTGAAAAAATAGCTTTTTTTACTTCTTCATTTACACCTTCACTTAAATATTCCTTTGGCACACCAATTTTAATTCCTTTTACATCATTGATTAAAGCTTTTGTATAATCTTGTTTTTTAGTCTTGAGTGAAGTTGAATCTTTTTCGTCATAACCTGAAATAATATTTAAAGCTAATGCAGCATCTGTAACATCTTTAGTTAGTGGTCCTATTTGATCGAGGGATGATGCGAATGCAACTAAGCCATATCTTGAGACTAGTCCATAAGTAGGTTTTAGTCCCACTACTCCACAAAAAGCTGCTGGCTGCCTTATTGATCCGCCAGTATCAGAGCCTAAAGAAATTATTGAACAATCTGAAGCAATGCTTGCAGCTGATCCTCCACTAGATCCACCTGTTACTCTACTTAAATCCCAAGGATTTTTTGTATCTCCAAAATATGAATTTTCATTACTGCCTCCCATTGCAAATTCATCCATATTTAATTTACCCAGTACAGGATTACCATTTTGCTTTAAATTTTCAATTACAGTAGCATTATAAGGAGATTCAAAGTTTTCTAATATTTTAGAAGAACAAGTTGTTTTATATCCCATTGTACACATATTATCCTTAATTCCAAAAGGAATACCTGATAAATAAGATTTATTTCTGTCTTCAGATTCAACTTTGTCAATTTCCTTTAAAACTTTGCTTTCATCGTAATCATTAAATATATTTATTTTTGGATTAACTTGATTTATTCTTTTAAACAAAGATTCAGCAACATCTCTAGAATTAATTTCTTTTTTCTTTTTTAATTCAGCTAATTCATGTGCTGTTAATTCATATAATTCCAATTTTTACTCCTCCATTTTCAAATTATTTTATTCAACAATTTTTGGCACCTTAAAACAACCCTCATCTTCTGAAGGTGCATTCTCTAAAATTTGATCTCTTTTATATGATTCCTTGACTTTATCGTCTCTTAAAACATTATTTACAGACATAATATGAGCAGTAGGTTCTACATCACTTACATCTAACTCATCTAATTTATTAACATAAGAAATAATATTTTCCATATCAACTTTTAATTTAATAATGTCTGAATCAGATAATTTTAATCTTGCTAATGAGGCCACATTTCTAATTGTTTCTTCTGATATCTTCATAATTGATTACCTCCCTCTATTTATATTTATTGTATTATTATATTAATTCACATACTTAGGGATATCCAAAAAATAAACTAAGGAGAAACTAAAAAATAATACCGAATTCATACTTGAGAATTAGAGTTTATTTTTTGGATATCCCTAAGCAACTTTTTTTTAATTTGTTAACCATCAATGTTTTGCAAAAAAGTTGTTTTGTGAAGTCTTTAATTATTTTTTATATAGAAAAATTATATAGAATGTATTAATCCACGTCAATCAAGGAATGCTTAAAATTCATTTCAAAATATATCATTTTAATCTAAAAACAAATTTTATTATCTTACATATGGTTATGATTAGCTATTTGTGAATGACAAATTGTTTTTTTATTGTCTTAAATATAACTATACTAAAAAAAAACATAAAAAAAATGCGGCCTCCCCAGGCCGCAGTTCCCTTTTAGGGACAAGAGGTAAAGTATGTAAAAAGTTTAAGTATACAAGTTTAAATTATAAGCCTTTATCATAAATATGTCAATAATTTTAGAAGTTTTTTAATTTTAGTTTAATAGAAGTCTTAATATTACTGACTAATATATTAAACAAATAAAATTATGAATAAATCATTATTTCCTATAAATTACTATACCAATATTATCAAAAATATAATTTTCACAACTTTTATATATATTTTTTACTCATATTGAAGGATACAGTCCTT
>JBDMZA010000519.1:0-4731 GCA_039770155.1 Clostridiales bacterium | reverse complement strand
TTTTAGATGGTATGGAGTTCCATTCTATATTAGAACTGGAAAGAGAATGAATGAAAGTTCAACTAGAATTGTTATAGAATTTAAAAAATTACCAGGAATAAATAACTATAAGGATTTTGGAGACATAGAACCAAATCTTTTAATGATTAGTATTCAACCTAAAGAGGGTCTTAATTTACAAATCAATGGTAAGAGGCCGGGAAATGATTTTATTATTGACAGCCCAAATCTTGAATATTGTCAAAGTTGTGAACTAGAAAATAATTCTCCAGAAGCATATGAAAGACTTATAATGGGAGCTTCAACTGCGAATAAATCTTTATTTACTGGATGGGATGAAATTGAATATTCTTGGAAATTTGTTGAAAACATTGAAAGAGTGTTTAAAGATATAAAACCTGATTTTCCAAATTATAATTCAGGATCAAAGGGACCAGAAGAGTATTTGGATTTAATCAAAAAAGATGGAAGGAAATGGTGGTATTAATAAAATGATATATGATATTTCTATGCTAATTAGTGAAGATATGCAAGTTTATAAAAATAAAGAGAATAAAAAACCTAAAATTGATTTAGTTTTAAAATTTGATAAGGATAATTGTAATGAATCAAGTATTAATATGAATTTACACACAGGAACACATATTGATGCTCCATTTCATATGATTAATAATGGAGATACATTAGAGAGCATACCAATTGATAATTTAGTAAGGGACTGCAAAGTACTGGATTTAACTTTTGTAGATGATAGAATTACAAAAAGTGATTTAGAAGGAAATGATATCAGTAAAGATGATTTTATTTTATTGAAAACTAGGAATTCTTTTGAGGAAAATTTTAACTATGATTTTGTATATTTAGAAAAGTCAGGAGCTGAATATCTAAGCCAAAAGGGAATTTCAGGGATAGGTATAGATGCTTTAGGTATTGAAAGAAATCAAAAAAATCATGAAACTCATAAAATTTTGTTTAATAATAAGATTATAATTATAGAAGGCTTAAGATTAAAAAAAATTGAAAAAGGGAAATATTTTATGTATGCATTACCCTTGAAGATAGAAAATGTTGATGGATCTCCTGCTAGAGTAGTATTAAAAGAGTTTGATAAATAATTTTTTTTTTGAAGTAAAATTTAACTAAATTAATTGATTCAATGAGCTTTTTTTGTTATTATCTAAGGGATATCCAAAAGATAAATAGTATGATTAGTGAATAACTTTATTTTTTGTATGTTTTAGAAAAAAATGAAGTAGAATCAAAAAGTAAACTCTAATTCTCGAGTATGAATTCGTATAATTTAAGCGAACTTCAGACGAAAATAATTGGGTATTATTTTTTGGGTTCTCCTAAAGAAAGAAGTAGTATAGTATAATAATTATTAGGGAGTATTATAAATGAGAATTATATTGACAGGTGGAGGAACAGCAGGACATATAACACCTAATATAGCTTTGATTCCAAAACTTAAAGATTCAGGATTTGATATTTATTATATTGGAACTAGAGATGGTATGGAATATGAACTTATAAGCAGAGAAAAAATACCGTTTTATTCCATATCAGCAGGTAAATTAAGAAGATACTTTAATTTTAAAAATTTCACAGATATACTAAATATTTTAAAAGGTTTTTTACAAGCTGTTAAAGTAATAAAAAAAGAAAAACCTGATGTAATATTTAGTAAAGGTGGATATGTTTCATGTCCTGTTGTTTGGGCAGGCTGGTTTTTAAGGATTCCTGTAATAATTCATGAATCTGATATGACACCTGGTTTAGCTAATAAGCTTTCATTACCATTTGCTAAAAATATATGTGTAGCTTTTCCAGAGACTGAAAAACATATTAAAAAATCAAAATGTGTATTAACAGGTTTACCTGTTAGAGAAGCATTATTTAATGGCAAGAAAGATATTGGATTGAGAATATGTAATTTTACTGATAAACCAACTATTTTAGTAATTGGAGGAAGTCTTGGATCAGCTTTCTTAAATATGACAATGAGACAATCATTAGAAATTTTATTAAAAAAATATCAAATTGCCCATATATGTGGTAAAGATTCAATGGATAATAATTTATTGGAATTAGAAGGTTATAAACAGTTTGAATATGTAGGAGATGAAATGTCACATTTATATGCTATGGCCGATATAATAGTATCAAGAGCGGGAGCTACAACGTTATTTGAAATATTAGCACTTGAAAAAGCAAGTTTATTAATTCCTCTTTCCAAAAAGGCAAGTCGTGGTGATCAAATACTGAATGCAAAATCATTTGAAAAAAAAGGTTTAGCAAAAATTTTAGAAGAAGATGATTTAACACAGGAAAATTTTATTGAATCAATAGAAAATACTTATAGTACCAGAAAAAAGATCCAAGAAACAATTAAGGAATCTGGTATGAATAATGGTGTGGACGATGTAATAAAGGTTATTACCAATAGTTTTCTACAAAAAAATAGTGATATATAAAAGATAAATATATAATTCTTCTTAATGTGACTATATATTTGAGAAGAATTATATTAAATTCTATTAAGTCTATTCATTAAGTCTATTCATTTTTTCAAAAACTGTATTATCTTTATTAATTATAATTATATACTCAAAATCGATATTTAATTCCTTTGCTTTTGAATTAGTTATCATCGTATATTGCCGGTTAATTTTGAACTTATATTTATTTTTTCCATCTGTATACAGATTAATTATTTTTGAATTTATAAATTCTGAGGTTGTATTCATTTGTTCTAAATCTTTTAAATATTTTTTTTGTTCATTATAAACTAAACTATCTTTAATAAAATATGGTTCAATTATGCTGAAATCTCTAGAATTAATAGCTTTAGAATAATCATTTTCGAATTTTTCTACAAAAGTAGAAATTGAGTTAACTACTTCAGTATTTTGTGAATCAGATATAGGTGACCATGTAGTACTATTTGGTTCACCTGAAATTGATTTTAAAATTTTAAAATCAGTTGAAACTAAATAGAATCCAATAATTATTAATAAGGAGATTGCAATAAAACTTAATAAAAGTCTCTTTTTTTGTTTTGTTGCAAATTTCTTATTATATAAGTCGTAACTAAAAGTATTACTATTATCATAAACATATTTAGTAGCATTATCACTTATAAAATTGAGATTATTAATTTTTTGTTTAGTTTTTTTATCATTGTTATAGTTATCATAATAATTATTATAGTTATTATTGTGGTTATTATTATAGTTATTATTGTGGTTATTGTTATAGTTATTATTGTGGTTATTATTATAGTTATTATTATAGTTATTATTGTAGTTATTATTATAGTTATTATTGTAGTTATCATTATTATAATGATTGTTGACATTATTACTCTTTTGATAATCTTGGAATTTGTTTAAATTAGATGTTTTATTTTTGTTAGATGTAGTTTTTTTAGTATAGTTTTTAAAATTATTATTATTGTAAAGATTTTCTGTATATTGGTTATTAGGTTTAAATTTAAAATCTTTTTTTCTAGACTCATTAAACTGTTTATTTACATTTTTCAACAGAGCATTATTAACTGTTTTATTGGTATTTTCAACATTAAAATTTGTAAAAGTTTGGGTTTTAGTTATTATATTTTGATTTCCACTTTGATTTACTCTATTATTTGAAACAGAATTTTTATTTGAATTAGGAGAAGATATATTTTGTTGAGAATGTTTAATTCTTTTTATCTTTTCAGAAATAGATTTATTTGTATTATCAATCATAATTAAAAGCACCTCCAAAACTAAGTAAAAAAGGGTTACCCTCTTAAGATAATATTAAAATTATCTATTTGTATAGTTTAGATATTTTATTTTATATTGCATTTGATTTTTTGATTATTGTATTTAATTTTTTTCTTATCCATATATATATAAAGCTTTTATTGATTAAAGTAAATGATTTTAATAAAAATATAAAATAAAGTTAATATATAATTTGAAAAACAACTATTTATATTATATTTATATGACAAATTTAATAATATCATATGTGAAATAATTTATCAATTAGTGTAAATAATCATTGTTTTGAGTAGTAATTAGTTTATTATAATATCAAATATTTATATTTTAGAATTAACAAAATAGTTCAACTTAGAATACATAAAAAAACAATACAGAAGTCTATTCATATGAAGTTTGCTTAAATCATTGTAATTTATTAAACATACTGACCTCAACTCTTTTTAGAAACTACTAAAAGTATTTCCCTCTGAAAATTTTATAGTTTGAGATTTTTCCAATTTAATATTTAAAAATTCACACATCTGTTTTTTAAAATTAAATACTTGAATTACTTGAAAAAATTTTTATTTCAGAATTTAATTGACAATAAGGCATAATCAAAAAATAAACTAGACAATTTTTTTTGAAAATTCGTTGAACCATCGATATTATTCAGAAAAAAATTGTCTTATGAAATTTTGATTATGCCTAAGTTTAGTTCTTTCATGAATTGTTTTTAACAATGATTAAAAAATAATACCAAATTCTTTTCGTCTGAATTTCGCTTAAATCATGCGAATTAATACTCGAGAATTAGAGTTTATTTTTTTGATATCCCTAAGTCAATAAGTAAAATTATAAAAATATTATATGGGAAATATTTGGTAATGAAAATTAAAAATTAAAAAAATTAATTTCTTATATCAAATAATTTAAAAAGGCTACTTAATTAAGTTGTATAAATGCATGAAATGTCAAT